>NZ_JAWDIY010000020.1:0-104526 GCF_032380655.1 Diplocloster hominis
TGGCCTCCGGCCATGTCCGCAAAGCCCTTGATCTGACAGGATGCGGTCGTTCTCTTGCGCTCTCCGGCCTCACCGTTCTCATGATATATAAGATCCGTAGTGGTAAAGCAGGTGCAGGTACTGCAGGCCACGGTACAGGAACCGCAGGAAATACAGCGTTTGTTGTACTCTTCCCACATAGGATGATTTTTTAATTTTGCAAGAACTTCTCTGTTCGGAATCTCCGGAATCTGAAGTTCGATTTCATTCTTCTCAATATAATCCGGCTTAAAGTCCGCCGCCGGCGCTTCCGCAAAGTAAGCATCCAGATCTGCATCCTTGATGTCTACCAGCAGGTTCCCATTTTCACAGCGGACAGCCACGGCGTAATCTTCCGCTTTGTTCGCTCCCATGCTGACACAGAAACAGGTATCCCAGCCCTCGGTACACTCCATCATGACGATCTTCACTCTCTCGTTCATTCTCTCATAGTACAGATCGGTATAACCGCCGTTGCCCAGGTAGATCTTCTCCTGATGATGCATAGCGTTGATGTCACAGGGACGCATAAAGATCAGGATCGGCCGGGTACTGCATTTGCTCTCCCGGTATTCGTCCTCGGTAAAATAAAACAGCGTCTGACTGATCGGCGCCAATACTTCCTTGGCCGGATAATCGGATTTCTCATCAAATACGATCTCCTCCACCGTGTTGACTTTGTCGTACCGGACGATGTCCGTATCGGAATAACGTCCTCTGCCTTCGAATCTCTTTGGCGCATAGATATCATACTTATCCCAGAGTTTGTCGAAGATCTTGTTTGCCTGTTCAAAGCTTACTTTGTAGCCCATTCTTACATCCTCCTAATTTCTTCGGTTTCGCAATCATACGATCGCCTCCGGGTACCGGATCACTAGGCAGTGATCCGAATACCGGTTTCGTATTTCTTATCGTCGATGATGACTCTCACATCGTAGGTTCCGGACAAGCCGGCCTTGTTTATCATAGTTCTGGTATTTCTCTCATCGGAGTCCAGGAAGGTTCCGCAGCACATAGCCAGATGGGGAACTGCTGTGGTGGAGATGAAGTATCTTCTGGTCTCATTTTCCCCTTCCAGCAGAAGCATAACCAACTGGCCCTTTTCAAAACGGGATTTGAAGGTGAAGCGGTCAAATTCCTCATTCACACTGGCATTGCAGGATTCGGGAAGCAGCTCTCCTGTCTCATTTGCCGGTACTTCCGTGTCAAATGTAGGGGTGACGCCCATTTCGCCCAGAATCCGGCCTTTGCCCAGCTCCAGATTAATTCCGTCCGAATACAGCTTTAACTTCTCCGCCCGGTAATAGTTGCCGGGTACCTGTAATTCCAGTTCCTTCTTACCATTGCACATTTCTACGGTGATGGTCCGAAGGTCTCCTCCCTGCTGTTTCGCGAATGCGCCCAATGCCTCGGAAGGCTCCCCGTTCATGTACGCAATTCCACCGGAATGAATCATATAGTGGCCTTCGTTGTAGTATTCCACATTACAAATATAAGGGGAAAAGAATTCCGCACCTCTTTCCTTCCCATACTGCCATACCTGCTCAATTGTTCTTTCTTTTACATTGATTTTATATCTGACCCCTCTGGAATAACTGTCCTTGGCGGCCAGATATTCGTCCTTGTTCTTTGAACCGTAATGATGGTTGTCAAAACACATCACATCGCCGTCCGGAGTGATCACACAGGCATGCTGCTCATACTGCCATTCAAAGTCATCGCCAACCGGCTTGAAGAAATATTTGTCCACCCATTCCTTAGGCCAGCCGGTGGGATCACTGATGATCCAGTTTAGCTCTCCGCTGTCATAATCAATATTCACCATAGAATCCATATGTCTTCCTGAGAAGGTCAGGGAGTTGGTATTTTTGTCATACCATACGGCGTTGTTGTGGAACCAGTCCTCATCGGACCAGCTGCCTGATTTTCCGAGTCCCGGCTGTAAAAACTTCTTATAATCCCAGGTCTTCAGGATCTCACCGGTATTGCGGTCAACCAGCACACACATGTCTTCCACGGTATCACGCTGGAAGTCATCGGTCAGCACCAGAAGGTTGCCGTCTTCCATCTCGAATTCATCGTGGTGATAGCCGCCGGGGAGACGGAATTCTTTGTAAATTTTTCCGCAGGGACTGATTTCATAGAGTCCGGACATGTAGTAAGGCATTTTGATCAGCCGATGGGAACCCATAATCAGATTGCCGTTTTTTAATCTCTTAACGTCAAATACGCAGGCGACGTTCATATGCCAGCGGGCATCCCCGGCATAGTCAAAACCGGATGCCAGATCTTCACCGGCCGGAGACACGAGAATAATGTTGTCCTGAAGATATTCGGGTGTGGTCTCCATGGAAAAAACCGGGTTAACTCCATTATATACATCGGGCGTCTGAATTTCAACCACTGTAGTTTTGCCCTGGTAAGCACTGATTTCCACTTTATTCGTGTAATCCGAGTACAGGCCTACGATTGGCAGCACGTGGGTCTTTGCTCTGGGGAAAGTATGGTAAATATTGGCCTGCGGTGTTTTACCCAGGACTGTGACTTTAATCGCTGTTTCTTCGTCGGTTTTGAACAGAACAACCGCGGAAAGCGGGTTCACAAGGTATGCATTATACTTGACCAGCGGATTGTCCAAGGTATAATGGCCCGCTTCCAGCTCAGCCAGCATTGCCTGCTCGGCTGCATATTGCTGTTCAATAAGGTGTTCTGTAAACTTATAGGTAATCTGTTCAGACATAGGTAATATCCTCCTTAAAATGGTTACACCCGGCTGCTCGCCGCATTTGTTTTATTTATGTTCCTGAATCATCTTGATAATGGCGGGTTTCTGCTGAAGGCCCTGCATTCTGGCAACCTCCGCTCCATCCTTTAACAAAATCAGGGTCGGGTATCCGGTCACTTCGTATTCCGCGGTCAGATCCTTGTTCTGATCAAAATCCACCTTCAGAATTTTCAGATCTTCTCCGAATTCCTTTTCCACATCATTTAATACAAAGGATAACATTTTACAGGGACCGCAGGTGGTGGAGAAGAAATCCGCCAATACAAGCCCATCGTTTACGGTTTCTTTGAATTCTGCACTGCTTACTTCTTTTAACATAATTATTCATCCTTTCCTTATTATTGTCTTGTTCCGTGTTTTCTTGCAGAAGGCAGTACATACCGTCTCCGGCTGTGCTGCCTTATGAAAATCTTATCTGCTTAATCTTTCCACATAATGAGAAGCTTCCTGTGCCGCGATCGCTCCGTCGGAGCAAGCGGTGATCACCTGTCTTAAGTTCTTCGTGATACAGTCTCCTGCGCCGTAGATACCGGGAACGTTCGACTCCATCTTTTCATTTACCGTTACATAACCAAAATCATTCAACAGCCCGGTATCTTTTAAGAACTCCGTCGTAGGCGTCAGGCCTATGTATTCGAATACGCCGTCACAGGCTACCGTATTTTCTTCTCCGGTCTTAGTGGATTTGAAGTAAACTCCCTCCAGTTTACCCTCACCTTTGAATTCCAGAATGTCCTGATACGGATAAATCTTTACATTCTCCATTGCCCGGAGTTTATCACAGGCCATGGGATCAGCGGTCAGATCAAACATAGTAACGATGGTCAGCGATTTTACGATGCCCGCCAGGAAGATGGACTCTTCCACCGCTGAATTTCCTCCCCCGATCACTACCACATCTTTATCCCGATACTGGGCGCCGTCGCAGATCGCACACCAGCTGATGCCGTTTCCGCGGAATTTATCTTCTCCCGGTATGTTCAGGCATCTGGGCCTGGTTCCCGTAGCGATTATCACTGAGCTGGCCGTGTAGACCGTATCATCCTCCACGCAGCAGATCCTCTTTTCATCGCCGTCGTTTTGGATCTCCTTAACCGTCTTATAGTCGAACTCCACCTGGAAATCCTGCGTATGCTGGAACATCTTATAAGCCAGCTCCGCACCGTTGACAGAACCTACACCCGTATAATTCTGGATCTCATTAGTGTTAATAATCTGTCCGCCCGGCGCAAGTTTATCCAGCATTAACACCTTCATGTCCGCTCTGGCCGCATAGATCGCTGCCGTCATCCCCGCCGGACCTGCCCCTACTATTACCACATCATACTGTGCCATTTGAATAACCCCTTTCTTTCACGCTTTGTCCTTCTTTATTGCTTTTACCATATTCTATTATATTATAGTCGGGGGTAATTACTATAACCTGTGTTAAATGTCGAAAAATATTTTTCAAGCGCGGCTATTTCATCACAGCCGCCAGAAAATTAGTGACAGGAATCCCAATAACCAGTACCAGAAACAGTTCCAGCCCCACATAGGTCAGTGTATATTTATATACATCTCCGGATGGAACCCACTCCTTATTCCCGTGCAGTATCGCTGCGAACGGTGATGCCGCAGGGGTGATGGCCGCCGATAACAGTACAAAGAATATCATGATCATGACGATCGGCACCGCATTGGCTCCCGTAGCCATACAGTATGTGAGGATTACCGGCTGCAGGATCATACCGATCACCAGGCTGTTGCAGAGATTCGTCAGCAGCACCGCCACGATCAGGATAACGACCGTAAATACCATGGGACTCATACCGTTAAAGAGCGGGGATAATGTCAGGTTTAAAAACGCCGTAATACCGGTAGACTCATTGGTCATAACACTTCCAATCAGGATGGCGGCTGAACATAGGAAAAAGGTCGACCAGCTGAAATCTTTGGCAAATACGCCGGTGATATTCAAAGCCGGTTTGCCGTCAATCTGGATTGCCGCCAGCGCTGCTGCCACCAGCACCCCCAGTCCCGGTGTATTTTCCGCCAGAAACGCCATTCCGGGAATCGTCTTGGGTAAAACGCTGGGCAGGAGCATCGCTATAATCAGGATAATGAAGCCCCATGATACAACCTTCTGCTGGGCATTCAGCGGCGGAAGCGGATTCTTCTTCAGCATCTCCACATTCAGAGACTTAAGCTTTCCCACATCCGGCCGGAATACAAACTTGGACAGAAGGATCACCGCTATAATCAGCAGGATACCCATGAACAATGTGGTAAACAGATACGCACCGTCATTGATTACAATCGCAGTGCCGGTAGCAGCTTCCGAGATCGTCTTAAAGTTTCCGATCAGAGCCAGTCCGTTGTTCATATACGGAGCCACGGGGAAGCCGATCAGCGTGGCTATCACCACCAGGATCAGCGCGATTTTCGGGTATTTCTCCCCCTTCTTATATCCAACTTCCTCGAAAATATCATACAAAACCGGCCAGAACAGGAAGATAGGTGCGAACGGGGATACGAAAGCCGCCATCAGGAAACAACCGATGCAGATCATCATGGTAAACATCCAGGGTCTGCCATTGGTAATTTTTCGTGTCAGGAAAAAGCGCCCTATGTACATCGTAATTTTGTTGGTAACCAGCGCTCCAGCCAGAAGCATCAGAAACAGCATCTGGATAATCGTGACATTCCCCATGAATTCTACCAGCAGCGCCGACATCGGCTTATAACTGGACAGCCCGATCATGGCTACGGACATCAGGCTGCTCCAGAGCGGGTCTACTGTGGTCCACAGATATAACGTACCAATGAATATTCCGATAATTTCCATCCCGACCGGCGTAACTTCTGGAAGGGAAATTGGCAAAAACCGAAACAGAATCATGATTGCGACACCGATCACAGAATGGATTACCGTCATATTGATCGATTTTTTTGGGGGAACTTGATTAGACATACCGTTAATCTCCTTTATCACACATTTTGGATCGTTAATTTTGTAACAAACAGGAGTAAAAAAAATAGGTTGACGGAAACTTGCCGATTTTCCTTCCCCTGATGATACAATTTTAACAAAAATTTACGATAAAACCTCTAAAGATTAAGTCGATATTAACATATTAATTGCATCAAAAAAATAACATAGGTTATAATTCTGTAGTATTTTTTCGGGATTAAATATGGTAAAATAAAAAAAGCAACGTTCGAACGGTTGAACATCTGGAGGAAATTATGTTTGAGAAAACTAATATTGAAAAACTATATAAATATGGTATGAAAGTCCAGGTAAAAAAAGACACTTATCTGTATAATTCAAACAGCGGTACCAATGAGCACAGCGCTTTTCTTCTGGAAGAAGGACTTTGTGCCCTGCAGAGCCTGACCCGGGATGGGGAAGAGAAGATCTATCTCTATTTTGATTCGAAACGAATCATTGGTTTTGCCCAGATTATGAAGCGTGTGCTGTTTCTGCCCGAAGAAGGCGCCCAGTATAAAACTTTTTCCATCGTGGCGAAAACAGACTGTACGCTGTACCGCATCAACGATACCGATTTTTTCCGTCTTGTAAAAGAAGATCAGGAGTTTAACCTGTTTTTACTGCGTATCCTGACCAAAAACTATCTGGACATTCTGGACCGCTACCACCAGATCCAGGAGGAATCCGCCGCCGTCAGACTTTGCCGCCTGATCCTGGAATTTTCCGTGGACAAACAGGGCAGGAAGACCCTGCCGAAATATTTTAATTATATTGAGCTGTCTAAATATCTGGGTATCCACCCGGTGACGGTTTCCCGCATCATGGGCAAGTTAAAACAGTACGGGTTTATCTCTAAAGACGGTCACAGCGTTGTGCTGGAGGACGAAGAAAAGCTCCGGGAATTTATCGAATCGGGGCAGGATGTGGAGTACTGATTTGGGGCCGGGGATTGATATATGGGGGCGCGGAAGGCCTTCTGGGAATCCAGGTCCGGTCTCCGTAGCGGGGTAATAATCTCATGGTTGAAAAAGCAACCTCAAGAACAGATCCGAGAGCCTCTGAAAACAGGAAAAATGTCGGCGTGTGGGCCGACATTTTACTTTGAGTCTACCTCCTCTATTCGATCATGCTTATTAGCTGCACGTTTGGTTATAGTTCTCCATTCCGCCATGTATTTGCCCCGTATATGTTCCGGCATTTGGGGCGTATAGAGTTGTGTATCCTGAGCCGCTGCCAGTATCTGTTCCTGAGTCCACATGCGCGTGTGGACTGCAGCTATGCAGGCGGCTCCGTAGGCCGATATCTCAGGATGGTGGTTGCAGAGGACCTGCTGGCGGAACAGATCAGACTGGAACTGCATCAGAAAATTGTTTCTGCTGACTCCTCCGTCCGTTTGGATGCGGTTTGTCTGAATGCCAAAGGTTATTTCCGCATCTTCCTTCAGATCCATTACCTGATAGGCGATGCTTTCCAGAACGGCCCTGGCCAGCAGAGCTGGAGGGAGTTGAGGGAATGTGTCGTTTGCTGATTCGGGGGAGAGATATAGACCCTCGTTGTCCAAGAGGGATACCGCCAGTTCTGCGGTCTCTTCCGGGGTTTTTACGATGCCTTCCCGGATCAGCTTCTGGATCCAGGCCCCTGCAAATGGTACGGTCCCTTCCCAGATATACATCCGGCCGTTTTTTGTATCCCAGGCCGTGGCAGTGTGGGGATACTTTTGCGGGCCCAGGTTGTATACGACGGACACACCCGTACCGTAGGTGATCTTCAGGTCCCCCTTGTTCCAGCAGCCTTCCCCGAAGAGTGCAGCGCTGCTGTCACCAATCACACCGCATATAGGGATGCCAGCGGCAGGGCCTTCTTCCACAATTCCGTAATCGGCATCGTTTTTCCATACCGGCGGCAGTATCTGCGGAGGAATGTGATAGCGGTCCAATAGGGCCAGATTCCAATTGCCCTGGTCGGCTTCATACATACCTGAGATATCTGCATTTGTTATATCTGTGGCATGGCATTTTTTGTTGGTCAAGTTATAGATGAGCCAGGTTTCCATGGTTCCGAACAGGACTTCATGATTCCGTGCGCGGGCGTCAAGAAATGGGTCGGCTTCCAGGATGACGGAGAGTCTGTCCGGGATTTCTTCGCCCCTTTGGTCCTGCCATCCGATTACAGGGGTGAGTGGGGTCCCGGTCTTTTTTTCCCAGAGCAGGAACGCTCCTGTCTGCACAGATATTCCCATGGCCGAGATGTTTTCCCTGTAACCAGGGCTTTGGTTCAGCACACCGGTTATGGCCTGATACATTGCGCTGACCAACTGCACTGGATCTTGTTCAACGCGTCCGTCCTTCCAGTATCGGATCTCATTGTCCACGGCTGTCCGGCCCAGGATTTTTCCGTTTTCTCCGAACAGGACCGCTTTTGTCGAGGATGTCCCTTGATCTAATGCCAGTACTATTTTCATAAGGCACTCCAGAATTCTTTTGCGTTTTTTGCGATGGATTCTTCATCAAGTCCGTAGTAAGGGAACAGATCGCAGGTCTCTCCGGCTACCACATGGCCCTCCGGGATTCCCATTATTTTCATGGGAACGGGACAGTTCTGAACCGTATACTCAGCTACCGCGCCGCCGAGGCCGCCGTGGATACTGTGCTCTTCCAGGGTTATGATCGCTTTCGTCTCCAGGGCCGCTGATTGGACGGCTTCTTCGTCCAGCGGCTTTATGGTGTGCATGTCCAGAACACGGACCGATATGCCCCAGGTTTCCAGCTTATTGGCCGCTTTCAGCGCAGGCCATACCAGCTCTCCTGCCGCGATCATGGTCAGATCCCGTCCTTCTCTCAGACAGATCGCTTTTCCCAGCTGGAATTTTTCCCGGTCCTCTTCCCTATAGATGTCTTCCACTTCGTTTCTGCCCATCCTCATGTAGACCGGACCTTCTGACTGTGCGATGGCCTGGGTCATCCATCTGGTTTCTCTGGCATCGGCCGGGACTAATACCGTGATGTTTTCCATGGGGCGTATGGCTGCCAGATCATGGATCGCGTGGTGGGACCCCCCTAATGCTCCGTAGCTTAAGCCGCCGCTAACCCCACAGATTTTGACGTTGGTGTTGGAGTATGCCGCGTCTACTTTGATCTGTTCCAGACTTCTTGCGCTTAAGAACGGAGCAGGTGCGCACACGAAGGGGATCAGTCCGCAGGTGGAAGCCCCCGCAGCTACACCTACTTCATTTTGCTCCGCGATCCCAACCTCAATGAACTGTTCCGGCAGCTCATCTACGAACTTATTTAAAGCAGCCGATCCCCGCGCGTCCGAAGTCAGAGCCACGATCCTGGAATCCTTTTTCGCAAGCTCCAGCAGTGTGTCCGTAAATGCTTTTCTGCAGGTATGTTTCATGCCTCTCCCCCCTTGTCCGGTTGTCCCAGTTCCCTTATCGCCTGTTCGTATTCCGCCTGATTTAATGTTCCATGATGCCATGCTGCATTATTTTCCATAAAGGAGATTCCCTTCCCCTTTACTGTGTCCGCCAGCAGAAGTTTGGGCTTTCCGCTTACTTTCTGAAGCCTGCCGAAGGCTTTTAACACCTGGTCTATGTCGTTTCCATCTACCTGCTCCACCTCGAAGCCGAATGCCTGCCACTTATCCTGCAGAGGTTCCAGCTTCATAACCTGCTCCGTAGGGCCGCTGATCTGAAGCGTGTTCCGGTCCAGGATGGCGTACAGGTTGTC
Organism: Diplocloster hominis; assembly: GCF_032380655.1. Taxonomy (NCBI): domain Bacteria; kingdom Bacillati; phylum Bacillota; class Clostridia; order Lachnospirales; family Lachnospiraceae; genus Diplocloster; species Diplocloster hominis. Next base: position 9,506 of record NZ_JAWDIY010000020.1, read on the forward strand.
CAACCCGTAGTTGGATGCGAACATCGCGGCTTCCCAGATAGAGCCCTCCGCCTGCTCACCGTCGCCCATCAGGCAGAATACCCGATATTCTTTCTTCCGCATTTTGGCGGCCTTGGCCATTCCGCAGGCCGAACTTAATCCATGGCCCAGCGCCCCTGTGTTCATCTCCACTCCGGGGATCTCCCGGTTGGGATGCCCGATCAGCCGTGTCTGAAACTGGGAAAATGTCTTTAACTCTTCTTTCCTGATATATCCTTTGTCCGCCAGAATATTATAATACCCTTCCACACAGTGTCCTTTGCTTAACACGAACCGGTCTCTGTCCGGGTCTTCCGGCTTAGCGGGATCTGTGTTCATGATCTGATAAAAAAGGGCTGTCAGTATGTCGCAGCAGGATAACGCGCCGCCCACGTGGCCCGCTTCACTTTCATAGATCATAGTGAGAATCCCTCTGCGTATCTCATTTGCCTTTTTTTCTAATTCCTTCACCGTCATCTGTCTTCCCTCCTATTCAAATGTCCTAGCCTTTCACCGCTCCCGCCACCATTCCATTGACGATCCGCTTGTTAAATATGATAAATAAAATCAGCATTGGAATGATAATAATAATCACATCCGCGAACAGCAGGTTATAAGAACTCTGAAACTGGCCGATAAAATTATATAATGTCAATACAATCGTCACATTATCTGTCCCGGGATAGAAATATAACGGAGTTGTAAAATCGTTAAAAATATAAATCGCATTTAAAATAATAACCGTGGCATTGATTGGTTTCAGCAGCGGAAACACAATCCTTGAAAATATTTCAAACCGGTTGCAGCCGTCTATGTAACCGGCCTCCTCAAGCTCCTGGGGAATTGTACTTATATATCCCCGATAGAGCATAATCGTGAAGGGCAGATTAATCACCGCTTCCAGCATAACGATGGAGAAAAAGGATTTATATATGTGCAGATTCTGTAACAGCCAGATCGTCGGCAGCACCGCCGGAGGCAGCATCAGGCCAACCATGAACAGGTTGTTCACAAATTTGACCTTCCTGTCCCTTCTTCTCTGGATCACATAACCGGCCATAGCACCTGTGAATACCAGCAGCGCCACTGAGAAGAAGGTAATCAGCGCGCTGTTCCGGAATGCGGTCAGCACCTGGAAATCCCGCACCTTAATAACCTCCAGAAAATTTTCCCAGTGAAAGGTATCCGGCAGGGACAGGCTCAGTTTGTTAGCCCCCTTCCGATCCTTTAACGCGTTGAATAAGATGAAGAGGAACGGTATGATATAAACGATAAACATCCCGGTACATCCCAGAATATCCCCGATCAGGAGTTTCGTCTTTTTCTTTTTCATCCTAATTCTCCTCCCTCTTAAGCAGCCAGGTCTGCAGCGGATAGGCCAGACACGAGATCAGGATCAGCATGATCACATTGCCTGCCGTGGACAATCCGTAATAGCCCGCCGCGTACTGCTTGTACACGATGGACGACAGCACGTCCGTGGCGAATCCGGGCCCGCCGCCGGTCATGGACCAGATCAGTTCAAAGCTTCGGATACCGTCGATAAATGCCAGTATGATGATGGAGTTTCTGGCGGATATGGTCTGCGGCATGGTTACATACCGCAGCTTCTGCCACCAGTTGGCGCCATCAATTTCAGCCGCTTCATAATAGTTCTGATCGATAGCCTGAATACTGGCGATGAACATCATGGTCGCAATACATAAGCCCTCCCAGATCGCAACCCCGATTACCGAGAACATGGCGATCTTCGTATTGCCCAGCCAGTCGATCCCTGTGATCCCGAACACGGCCAGCACTTTATTGATTACTCCTTTCGACGGATGCATCATCGCCTTGAACATAATACCGATGGCTATCAGGCTTAGCAGGCTCGGAAAAAATAACACCGAACGCAATATATTTTTAGTCCTGATCCTGCTGGTCAGGAATACTGCCAGGAAAAAGGCGGGCACCAGTTTCAAAACACTGGTCAGCACTGCATAAAGAAGTGTGTTCCGGATTCCTACGTTCAACGAATCCTCCTGAAAAAACATCTTAAAGTTGTCCAGTCCGCAGAACTTTGCTCCGTCTATATTCCAGACCGTCATACTGAAGTACAGCGAAGTCACGGTAGGAATCAGAAAAAATATGGTGAACATCAACAGCGCAGGGATCAAAAACCAGAAAGAATATAATTTCTTTTTGTCCATCGTTTCCTCCAGTGTCGCAGCACTGCGACTTAGTTCAGGTATGGATGTAATCCATTTCCTCCAGAGCCGCAGTTACTGCGGCATTTATTCACTCTTGTCTCTCAGGCTCTCTTGCCGGTTACTCTTTCCAGTCCAGATTCAGCTGTACGGCAGCCTTGTAGCAGTCTGCGTCATATTTCTTTGCCGCGGCCTCACCGTCGATCTGGCCGGTCGCCACCTCCACGCAGATGGCCGGAAGGTCACTGCCCACGACCTGAACCTGGGACTGCATATCCACTTCGGTCCTTCCCGCATCAAAATATGCCTGCATATCTTCTTCCACCGCCCGGTAGCCGTCGCCTGCCGATTCATATCCTTTTACCAGGAAGGGTCCGTCTGCCATCTGCACGGAACAATAGGCATCCAACCCTTGTTCGGAAATATAAAATTCCATGAAACGCAGGATATCGTCTTTCTTGTCTGAGTTCTTATTTCCAAAGATGGTGGAAGGAGTCCAGACGGTGATTCCCTGATCGTTAGGATCATCATCGGGAATACCGAACACCCCTATTTTATCCACGGTTTCTTTGTCATACAGAGAATAAATATTGGAAAGAGCCTGAGTCAGCATGATCCAGTGTGCCGCATTTCCTTCTGCCAGGATCTCACATCCGTCGTCATAGATGGTGGCCATATAATCACTGTTGTAGTAATCTTTCAGGTCCTCAAACTTCTGGAAACTCCTCATGGCAGCCGGGGTGTTGGCATATTTGGCAGTGCCGGCTTCAAAGTTTTTGTAGAATTCCGGATCTTTTGCGCTGACATTATAGTAATCCCCCAGGAACAGGACCTGTGCTGTCCAGCTGTCTGCGAAAGTGCCCAGTACCGCTGTGTCCCCGCCATCTTTTATCACTTGGCAGTTTTTCAGGAACTCGTCCCAGGTTTTGGGAACTTCCAGATTGTATTTCTCATACACATCCCGGTTGTACAGGATAGCGCCGCACATGGAAGTGCCGATCGGAATACCGTATACACCGTCATTATAAGTAACCGCTTCGCGGTACGTGTCATCCAGTTTATCCGGAATATCCGTTCCGCTTAAATCCATAAAGTATTTTTCCGGACCGACAGATTTGAATTTGCTGTCGGACCATACACACATATCTGCCATATCTCCGCTGGCCAGTCTGGTTTTCATGATATTATCCCCGTCCGTACCAGCCGTGTAGATGTCCAGCTCCACTGTAATTCCCAGAACTTCCTTAGCTTTGTCGCAGACTGCCTGCAGTCCGTCCAGTGTCTCATCGGAGTCTACGGATAAGGTCAGTGTCACTTCCCCGTTACTCTCCTTCGTCTCATCAGTTTGTGCCGTATCTGCCGCCGGCTGCGATTCCTGCTGCCTGGTTTCTTGTGCGTCACCGGCTCCCTGTAATCCGCTGCTGCATCCATTTAACCCCATGACCATTGTCACTGCCAGTAAAGCCGCCAATACTTTTTTTGCCTTCATAAAATGACCCTCCTGTTTTTGTTTTCTTTGTTATCGTTGTTGCAGCCTATATATCATCCGATGGACTCCGGACCCTACTTCAAAAACTCTGCATTCTTCCTTCTCCTCGCTGCCGCCAGGCTCAGGTTTTGCGCGATTCGCCGGTTTTAAATAGGTACCCAGCTCGTTACAGACTTTTGCTTCCACCAGTTGTTTCACTCTGCCCAGCCGGATCTGCGCTGTCGTATTGTGCGGAATCTGAACTTCCAGTGTCACCTGATCCCCTTTACACTCCCACTTTACTCCTATGTCTCCGTAAGGAGAGGAGCAGGAAGCTTCCACATTTCCCAGTTCTTCACAGATATCCGGGCAGATCAGGACCCGTCGAAAGCCCGGATTCTCCTCACAGATCCGGATACCGGCAGCCGTATCGAACAGCCACTCCCCGACCGCTCCGTATGCGTAGTGGTTAAAGGAATTCATATCTGCGCTCCACATGCTCCCGTCAGGCTTCTTCCCGTCCAGATGTTCCCATATGGTAGTCGCTCCCTGGTCTACCTGATAGAGCCAGGATGGATAATCCGTACGAAGCAGCAGCCTGTAAGCTTCCTTTGTCCGCGCGTTAGTACCGAGAGCCGGACACAGGCATGGCGTGCCCATGAACCCGGTCGTCATATGTCCGCCGTTTTGTTTCAATAACTCTGTCAAGCGGTCTGCCGCACAGGTTTTCCAATGGTCCGGCACCAGGTCAAAGCAGAGGGCGAGTGCGTATGCTGTCTGGGTATCGGCAGTCATCTTCCCATCTGTACCAAAGAACTTCATCTTAAAAACGCTGCTGATTTCCTCGTAGAGCGTTTGATATTTTACCGCGTCATCCCTATGCTCCAGGACATCCGCCGCCCTTGCAAATATCCCTGTGGAATACGCATAGTAAGCAGTACATGTCAGTTCATTTGGCGTGGCCCCGAAATAACTGCCTTCTTCAGCGTCCAGCGCCAGCCAGTCTCCAAACTGAAGCTGATAATTCCATATACCGTGCTCCGCATGGGCTGTCATAAAATCAATCCAGGCCTTCATACTGGGATACTGTCTGTCCAGTATCCGCCGGTCCCCGTAATGCAGATACAGCCTCCAGGGTATGAGCACCGCCGCATCCGCCCAGGCCGCCGCTGAGTGAATCCCCTTACTCAGCAGCCAGTCATCGGACTGATCCCTGCCGCATAAAATATCGGGGATCAGATGCGGTACCCCGCCTTCTGCGTTCTGCTCCAGAGTCAGATCCCTGAGCCACTTTTCGAAGAAATTATATACATTTCCAAGGTAAGCGGACGTTCCGCAGAAAATCTGTGCGTCCCCCGTCCACCCAAGCCTCTCATCCCTCTGCGGACAGTCTGTGGGGATATCCACAAAATTACTTTTCATGCTCCATCTGATATTCCGGACCAGACGGTTCAGCAATGGAATTCCGCACCGGAAGGTTCCGGTATATTCGACCGAGGAGTACATGGCGATAGCCCAAAACTGCTCCGGAACGATCTCCCCCGGCCAGCGCAGTACAGCCATATACCGGAATCCCTGGTAGGTAAACCGCGGTTCATGTTCTTCCATCCCCCCGCCTCTGCAGAAGTAACGGATCGTCTGCTTCGCGCTTCTCAGATTATCAGTATAAATATTGCCCTCCCTGTCCAGCTCTTCAAAACACTGCAGTTCCACCAATTCCCCTGGTTCACCCTGAACTCGGAAAGCGGGAATTCCCGCCATGTTCTGGCCAAAGTCCAGACAGGTGATCCCATTCGGTGTCCTGAATATTTTTTTTACCGGGAAGACCTCCTGTTTCCTGACGAGTGCGGCTTTCTGCGGGTAAAGATTCGAAACCGGATAAGCCACTTCCTGAACCGGGTACCACCCTTCTTCCGATAATCCCGGCCGGTGAAAGCCTGATACTTCCATCCGGGCGTCATAGGTTTCTCCATCGTACAGTTCCGCCATCTGTACGGGAGAAAGGCGTCCCTTCCAGGATGCATCCGTGCACCATATGTCTTCGGCCCCATTTTCATAATGAATATAAAGCTCCATGAAAAATGCGGTCTGTTCTCCGTACAGGCACCGCCCGCTCTCCCCGATCCGCCCTTTATACCAGCCCGGTCCGACTATGGCTGCGGCCGCATTCTTCCCTGGCTTTAGCAGCTTTGTGACATCCCAGGTCTGATAGAGAAGCTGTTTTTCATAAGCGGTCCAGCCCGGTGTCAATTCAGCGTCTCCCACCTTACGGCCGTTCAGGTAGAACTCATAGAGCCCCAGTGCGGTCACCATGACGCAGGCACGGTGCACCTTGTCTTTTAAGGTAAATTCTTTCCTTATATATGTACCCGCGGAGCTATCCGCCTGTGTACCCGATTCAGCCGACACAAACTTAGCTTTCCATGCGTACCCCGCCGGTAAAGCAAAAAGAAAATCCGCCGGTTCGCTCCATTCACTTATTCGTCCATAATTATCCCATATACGGACCCGGACATAATACCGGATCAAAGGCTGATACCCTCTGACCGCGGGGATTACATGAGCGGAATCCCCGGCAGTTTTCTGCCCGCTGTCATATACCATCTCCTGGAAATCCACTGTCCTGGCTATCTGAAGCTGATACGCCTTCTGGAGAGTAGTCGGCCGGTCACTTTCGATCACCCAGCTAAACTGAGGTATCTGTGTCACGGCCATCAGCTTTTTCTCATAATCCATTCGGACTTCTTTTATTCTCAGCAATGGCCTCTCCTTTTAAAAGTTCTCTTTGTCCCAGCCCCAGTATTGTGTTTCCGCATATTTGACATAGATCCGGCTGGCAGGAATCCCCAGAACCCTTTCGATATCCCCGCTTAAGGCCCGGGTCAGATTCCCATATGCCCCGCTGCCCGCACTGCCATAAACCGCTATATCCAGCAGTACACAGGGTTGGTCACTTCCTTGGAAAAACAGCCCGCATTCTCCTTCGAACTGGATCATGAGCCACTGTTCCGTCTTGCCGGGCAGAAGTTCGATCTTCCTCCCGAAATCCGTTTTTAATTCCTGTTTCTGCTTTTCCGAAATTTTCCCGGAAGTCCTGACATGTATGAACGGCATTTTCATCGCTCCTCTTATTTTTGCAACCTATTTATGTAACTTCTTCTTCGGTAAGTTCCTTTTTATTTCAGATACGGTTCCTCTTCGCAGGTCCTTTTAAATACTACCTGTATTTCATATATTTCTGCACGGTTTCGATCTGCTCGCTGAAGGTCTCCCCGAATTTCTTTTCAAAAAATGCTCCGCCTATCGTATAGGTCCGGGGATTGAATTTTTTGATCATATCAAGCCTTTCATAACTGTTGATGCTGCCCACGATACTCAATGGTTTCTTTACTTTATCTACGGTGTCCGCTATCGCTGTCAGCAATTCTTCCACATTTCCGTCATATCGGTAAGCCGCCACATTGATTCCGGTTACTCCGTCTTTTTCCGCCAGGAACAACGCCTCCTCTTTCAATTCATCGATCGTCCCCCGGATACTCTCGGTATAGCGCTCCCCGATAAATGGGAAATAGGTGATATGATGTTCTTTCACCATTTCCAAAATGCTGTCATAATAAACAGTTCCCAAAATGGCGTCAAATCCGCTTTCGATCCCCAGCTTCACCGCCTTCGAACAGTCCTCCTCGGTTTTCGCCACAATCTCCATGAATGTGGTTTTACCGGCATCTTTCATACATCGGACCAGATCCTTCATCTCTTCCGGTGGCAGGCCCACCTCCTTAAATCCCCAATAGCCGCACGGCGCGTCTTTTGCCTCCAAAAAAATTTCTTTCGAATTTTTCACTGTAACGTCATTATGCGTCAGCATAACAACCAGTTCAGGACAACTCATTTCACTATCTCCTTTCGTTTTGAAAGATATTTTTTTCTTTTTCTTTCTATTTTTTCTCATTATAACAAACGTTTTTTCTTTTTTCAACATATTTTTTAACTTTTTTACTATTATTTTGCGTTTTTATGTAAAATAGAAAAATAAAAAAAGTTATCTGTCATCTTCAACTTGCTTTTTAATAAAATTTGGATTATACTATACTGGAAAATAATACATAAGAAAGAGAAAGTGAAACCCAAATATGTTTAAAGCAGAGCGGCTTCAAAAAATACAAGAGCTCATAACCAAACAAAATCATATGGATATTAATACGTTAAGTAAGCTGCTGAATGTCTCCAACGTGACCGTTAGAAACGACCTGAAAGAGCTGGAGGAAAAGGGCATTCTTTACCGCACCCATGGCGGAGCCACACTCAGATCCCAAAGTCCGCTGCAGAGCATCCCTTTGCTGCAGGATCTGAATCCTTCCGCCGAAGCTTTCGCCGCAATCGAACGTATTGCTGAGAAAGCAGCCAACTATGTAGAAGATAAAGAATGGATCTTCCTGGGGAGCGGTACGACTACCTGCGCCATTGCCAAGGCATTGGCCGGCCGCGACGTACAGGTTGTGACCAATAATGTCCTGGCCTCCTATATCCTATCCCAGCAGCCCAGCGCCAACGTGATCCTGTGCGGGGGGAAGGTATATACCGAACGGATCCCGTTTCTCTCCGGTGATCTGACGCTTAATAATCTATCCTCCATGTTTTTTAACAAAGCATTTATAGGAGTCTCCGCTGTCGACTTTAAATGCGGATATTCGGTTTCCAATGATGTGGAATGCAATATCTTCAAATTTTTGCAGGATTACTCCAAAGAAATCATCGTGGTGACAGACTCGTCAAAATTCGAAAAAGCAGCCTTCATGAGTATCGGAAACCTGGATATTGCCAACACCATAATTTCTGATACAGGAATGCCGGAGTGCTACCAGGAATACTACAAAGAAAATAATATTAATATGTTCCTGGTTTAATTTTTTTACTGATTTGAATCTTTATCTGATTGGTTTAACTCTTTTTGCGAAACAAATTTTCCTACAAATATCCCAATAACTCAGGAGATGTTCCTTTCATTTGGAAAGAACATCTCTATTTTCTTACCTTTATCTTTCCTCAATTATCTTTTACTCTTTCCTTTTTCTTCTAGTCTCCAATATTTACTTTCTATTTTTTTCTTTTTTTAATTTTTCACTGGACTTTTATTTCATTTTCGATATAATAAGAGATAATACAACATAGGAGGTATTTCCAATGAAATTTCAAAAAGAACAATTAATTGAACTCAGCCATCCCCTGCTGGCAGATCAGGAATGTTTTCCTTACCATCCTTATCCCACCGGCTATACCTCAGCCAGCCATTGGTACATAGAAACACTCCTCATGATGGACTCCCACATCGGGACCCACATCGAGATTCCCTATCACAGAAACGAACACGGACTGGACTGCAAAGACTGGCCCCTTGAAAAACTGATCGGCGAGGCCACGGTCATCAATGTCCTGGGGAAAAAACCCAACGAGCCTGTCACTTTAGCCGATGTCCAAAAATATGAAGGAATCATCCAGGAAGAGGATATGATTTTCCTCTACACTGGATACGATCAATATTTCCACACTCCAGACTGGCAGCCCTACCCTTATATCGCGGAAGACGCGCTGGCCTGGCTGCTCTCTTTCCATCCCAAGGCACTGGGAACGGACGCCTCCGGGATCGAGCTGCCCGGCATCGATACCCAGGAACTCCCAGGGGAGCCCAACCACGTAAACTGCTTTAAAAACGGAACCGCTATCATCGAATCCCTGACGAATCTGGGGGCCATCGAGAACTGCCGGCCTACGGTCTTTGTACTGATTCCGATGGCTGAAGGGATGGATGCTTTTCCGGCTCGGATTGTGGCTATTAAAGGTGTGTGATGGCGGGTATGACTTAGGGATCGGAGGGCCGGGTTTGCAGGGAAGCCGGCTATTTGGGAGGGGCCGGGAACGGATTCCACAGTCGCCGCTCCCCTCTTCCTTCCAGCATATTTCCCAACTAAATCTTCTCACTGTAAATATTCTTATACCCTTCCCCATAGATCTCGTTGGCGCTGCTTATGATTAAGAAGGCACAGGGGTCGGTCTGTTTGACGATCTCCTCCAGTCTGGGATAGTAGTGCTTTTTCAGGACACAGAGGATTACCTGCTTTTCTGTGTTGGTGTAGGCTCCCTGGCCCTGCAGATAGGTTACGCCTACTTCCAGTTCCTGGAGGACTCTGTCTGCGATATGCCGGGCGCTGTCACTTATGATGTAGACTAGTTTGGCTTCGTCTTTTCCGTATAATACCATGTCGAGAATGATGGAGTTTATCAGAACCGCGATTCCGGCATATAGGGCTTTGTCCAGATCCTGGAATATGATACCGGATAGGGCGACAATGAATGCGTCGGTTATCAGGAATATTTTTCCTGTTTTCATGTAGGGGAAATGGATACGGAGCAGTTTTACTATGATGTCTGTTCCTCCGGTGGTGGCCCCTGCTTTGAATATAATTCCCATTCCGATTGCAACCAGGATGGCGCCGGTTATGGAAGCCAGCAGGGGATTGACAGTTACCGCGCCGATCTGGCTGAATAAGTTGGTACACACGGAGATGGCCGCTACGGCATAGAACGTGGACAAGATGAATTTTATACCGAATTTCCAGATTCCCAGGGCGACTACTGGTATATTAAACAGGAAAAACCAGGTTCCTGTCCTCCATCCTGTGATGTGGCTTAGTATGATGGCTAGTCCCGACATGCCTCCCGGCGCCAGTCCGTTGGGATCCAGGAAAAGGCTGATACCCGCAGAATAGATGAGTGCGGCTGCTGTTATGTATAGATAGCTTTGTATTGATTTGTTTATGTACTTTCTGTGGCCCATGAATCTTTCGCTCCTTTTTCTTTATTTTTCTCTTTTTTATGATTATAGCATTATTTCTTTCTATTTTACAATATATATTTTCTATTATTTTCTTTTTACTTTCTTTTATTTTCGTTTTTAGTTTATGATTTTAAAATGTTCCATAGTTTTGAATGTTCCATAGTTTTGAATGTTCTATAGTTTTGAATGTTCTATAGTATGGTTTTTGTCTTTGTATTTGGTCTGGTACTTAATTGACTCTGATGGTAACCGGTTGGAAACTATGGTACCGGAAGGTGCGTACTTCACATTGGAACTGTATATGTTTATAATAAGTTGTAAGAAGATTATCTGAATATTTTGGACAGATTAGTACAGGAAACTGTTATATGATCTATGACGAACAAAGACTTTATTTGATCCAGGAGCTGTTACCGGAGGAGGCCTGCTTTCAAGATATTGTGGTACCGGAAAATGAACAGCGAAGCTACAAACCAGCTCCCCAGGCCTTTAATAAAATAAAGGTGTCTGCCGCAGAGAAAGGAGTAGAATTATGACACACGAGGAACAAAGAATATGGTTGATTCGATATCTGCTGTCGGAAAATGCGGAATACTCAACTGTGCATATACCTGACAATGTTCAAAGTCAAAAAGACCTGCTGCGCAGTCTGATGAATGTTCGGACACCTGCGCCTGTCAGCCCGGAGTTTATCACTGTTCAGGATGATTATTTAACTGCGGAGAATATAGCAGCGGGTATTACAGATGTGGATGACTTGTTACCGCTGAAAATGGATGACAGGCTTTATCTCTGGCAGGGGGATATGACGAGTCTGCGGATTGACGCCATAGTGAATCCGGCAAACACTGCGCTTTTGGGCTGCTTCTGCCCCCTTCACAGCTGTGCGGATAATATGATACATTCAAAGAGTGGTATAGAATTGCGCTTAGAGTGTGATAAAATGATGAAAGCTCAGGGTCATGACGAACCTGCCGGGCAGGCCAAAATCACACCGGCTTACAATCTGCCCGGCCGGTATATTCTGCACACGGTAGGCCCCATCATTTACGGCAGGGTTACGCGGGAAGACAAAGAGCTGCTGGCCTCCTGTTATCTCTCCTGTCTGAAGCTGGCTGCTGCAAATGGGCTGAAAAGCATCGCCTTCTGCTGTATTTCTACCGGTGAATTCCATTTTCCTAACGAGGAAGCCGCCAAAATCGCTGTCGAAACAGTAATAGATTTTTTAAAGACCAACCATCAGATCCAGCAGGTTGTTTTCAATGTGTATAAGGATATCGATCTGCAGATCTACCGGAGGCTGTTGGGAGAAGATCGATGCTGACCAGGAAAACCACCGCAGGACAAAAAGCCTTCAGAAGAATATGTTCTGTCCTTAGCGCACCAGTAAGCAATTGACGAAAACATTGAGAAAACAGCGTATTTCAGAACATTTGCAACTCTTGACAACAAACTAGAAGGAAAGGCGGGGTGCGTGATGTTTGGGTTTCACAGCCTTGGAAGAACCAATACATTAAACGGTGTGGAGAAATTACGCAGTGCTTTGGAACAGGCAGAAACCGTTATCATCGGTGCAGGAGCCGGACTTTCCACATCAGCCGGTTTTGTTTATACCGGAGAACGCTTTCAAGAAAACTTCGATGACTTTGCAAAAAAATATCACTTTAACGATATGTATTCGGGCGGCTTTTATCCTTACGATACTTTGGAGGAATACTGGGCATATTGGAGCCGCTATATTTGGCTTAATAGATACACGGCAGCACGAAAGCCTGTGTATAATGAACTGTTTAATCTGATAAAGGACAAAGATTATTTTGTTTTGACTACCAATGTTGACCATCAGTTTCAGAAAGCAGGTTTTGATAAAATGCGGCTGTTTTACACACAGGGCGATTATGGCCTATGGCAGTGCAGTGAGCCGTGCCACCAGAATACATATGACAATGAGGAGCTTGTTCGCCAGATGGTAGCCCGACAGAAGGATATGCGTGTGCCGAGTGAGCTGGTGCCGCACTGCCCGGTCTGCGGAAAGCCAATGAGCATGAATCTGCGGGCAGACAATACCTTTGTCGAGGACGAAGGCTGGCATATGGCGGCCGAACGATATGCTGAATTTCTGCGGCGGCACGAAAATACAAAGGTGCTGTTTCTGGAATTAGGTACAGGAATGAACACGCCTTCGATCGTAAAATTTTCTTTCTGGCGCATGGTATATCAGTGGTCGTTTACCACCTATGCCTGCATCAACATGGGCGAAGCCTATGCGCCAAAGGAAATAGAAGCAAAGTCAATCTGCATCAATGAGGACATCGGAAGTGTCTTAAATCAAATGAATACTCCCCTTTCAGGCGGTTTCTGAAAGGGGAGTATTATAAAATTAGGAAAAAGGATGTAATCAATGATCCGATAAAGTCTATTCATTTGGGTTTATCTTTTATATCAATAATTTAATCATTGATATGGTTATAGTTCGCTGTACCCATAACTGTTCACGATGGCATCCATCGGCAGGCCTGCCTTGCACATCTCGCATTCATCCGGCTCGGACAGCTTAAAGTCCGGCAGATCTGATACATTGAATACTGAATTTACCGGATATCCCTCTATATTATCAATCACGCTGAATATAACGGAAATCCCCTCCACGATGCCGCCGTAGGATGTAATACACCGGATACTCTTATAAATCGTCCGGCCCGACATGGCGGTAGCCAGTACGACCAGCACATGCTTGTTCCGGATCATCCTTCGTATATTATCTCTCACAACCATCTGGCCGCTGGAATCAAATTCAGGGCTTACCACATAAAAGGATTTGTGTTCGTTCTGGGAGCTTACCCCCAGCTTACTCAGCTCCTGCGCGACATAAGCCCCTATTACTTCACAGCCATCCATGCAGATAATGGTGTCGATCGGAGTCTTAGACGCAAACGACCTGGCCATCTCCGAGAAAAAAGCACAGTCGCTTCCTCCCATATTGGTCTGAGTCAAATTCACGCGGCTGACATATCGCTGAGACATGGTCTTGGCCACCATCTCAGACTCTTTCTGACGCATTTTCAGATTGGACATATCTATATAATAGTTGACATGAAAGCGGTCGGATGAAAAATGACCGGGAGTTACGGTAAGGTGAAGCTCCGGGTTCTCCTTCGATGGAATCTTGATCCTTTCCTGCATAATTACCTCCTCCTGACACTCAAAATACTTATTTATATAAATAGTATCATTTTTCCCCGGCTGCTGTAAATAACTTAGGCTATGTTCTTACCCGCCATTTCCGATTTTTATGGTGTTGGATTCTGTTATATGTCCTGCGAAAAGAGTCCGTGAATGCTCAGTCACCAATAGGTACTGAAAATACGTATTCATCCAGGATCTCTCTTGGGGAGTCCGGATTTTCCCGGAAACGGATCGGTACGATCTCGAGGGATGTGAGCTGCTCTGCTCCGTCGGATATATCATAGCAGATATCTACTCTCCAGTCCTTGTTTTCGGCCTGCTCTACATTGACCAGTGTGGAGTTACCGCCCTCTCCATTTTTAAATTCGTATTCGTTTCCATGGTCGTCCCGGAAGAAGAATTCCGTGCCGGAAGCAAAATCTCTTGCTTTTTGTTCCGCTCCTTCACCGGAGAACTGATAGGAAAAATCGATTTTCATGGAAAGGGGAGTGATGACGCAGCTGTTCAAAGAAGCACTGCAGTCTTTTAACTGTATCAGCTGACCCTGCTGCCGTTTTGCGGGCTGGTCAGAAGCCACCCGGAAGATTAGGTCCTGGTTCTGGTACCTTACCATCCCCTCCGGATTCCGGGTATCTGAGGCTGTATCTGAGTCTGTATCCGATGCCGATTTACCATATACAGATACCGGGATCCGTACCTCGAAATCATCTGGAAGCTCCTGCCCGGACAAGTCTACCCGGAATGTATATTCACCGTTTTCTTCCACCGTATCCACCGGTCCGCATTCTTTTCCGTCCGCGAACAGGCGGTCCGCGTTCAGATCATATTTTCTTCCGTTTTCGGTGACGTTGGCATAGACATATAGTTTCATTCCGTCGTATATGGTTTCCCTGATCTGCAATAGGGGAGACTGGTCATCCAAAGGCAGCCAATTTTCAGCCCCCTCCACTGCCGCTCCTGAAGCCGTCGGGTTCTCATTTTTTTCTGTTTGCTGGGTAATGTCCGTTTGAAGCAGCTCTTCCGCTTTTTCCCTGCGTTCCTCCCGTTCCATATCGAACCGTTCCAGCAAAAGATGTCTCGCCGCCGCCAACGCGGTGGTTCCCAGAATCAAAGTGGCCGCTAACACCAGCAGAGCCTTTCTGCCGATCTGTTTTTTCCTACGGCGGTTCTTGCCCCGTACCTGCCGGTCTATTTCCTGTACCACTGTCCTGTGAAAACATTCCGGGACTTCCGGGAATGTCTGATCCCATAATTGTTCTTTTCCTTCTGAGTTGTATTTACTGCGACCCACTTCAGGTATGGGGGAACCGTTTCCTTGTCTCATATTTGTACCTCCTGTTCTTCCAACAACTGTTTTAACTTTTCCCGTCCACGGGAGAGACGGCTTTTCACCGTTCCTTCCGAAATCTTCTGTATCAATGCGGTCTCTTTCACAGAAAATCCTTCGATATAGTATAGGACCACGGTTATGCGCAGATCGGGATTGAGCTGTCCTAACGCCAGATACAGATCACTGTATTCTTTCGTCTCGGCCGGACTGTCCGCCTCCTGCTCCATCGGCAGGTACCGTTTCCGGTCTTTGAGCAGATGATAGCATTCATTGATCAGAATCCGCGTAAACCATGTCTTTGCATAACAGTCCTGCTTAAGCCCCGCTAACTTGGAAAAAGCGATCGCTATTGCTTCCTGTACCGCATCCGCACAGTCTTCATCATTTTTCAGGATGGATTTGGAAATGTGGTAAAAGCTTCTCTCATTATCCATAATCACATTTGCAAAAGCTTCTTTTGTCATACTGCGAAGTTCCTTTCTTTCATCGGCCGTTGAAATCTTATTTACACTAATTAGAGGAAGAGGAAGGTGATTTGGTTCCATGCCGCGAAAATAATATAGCCGCCGGAAGCAAGAAAAAACTGCCCGGCAGTTTTTAACAGCTGCCGGACAGATTCCCAGACCCAGACGGATATTCCATCCTATCCGCATAATCTTATGTTTTCTCATTATCATCTTATGTTTTCACATCTTATATTTTTTCATACATGCATTCCAGCTTAACAGGAAACAGCCGGAACTTTTTACAGATATTTCTTCAGCAGGTCTGTTTTATCCAGTTTCTCCCACGGCAGATCCAGATCATTTCTTCCAAAATGTCCGTAGGCAGCTGTCTGCTTGTAAATCGGACGTCTCAGATCCAGCATCTTGATAATCCCGGCGGGACGAAGGTCAAAGTTCTCACGGATGATATCCACCAGCTTCTCATCGGATAATTTTCCTGTTCCGAAGGTATCCACCATAATGGATGTGGGCTGTGCCACCCCGATGGCGTAAGACAGCTGAATCTCGCACTTCCTCGCCAGACCTGCGGCCACGATATTCTTAGCCACATAGCGGGCTGCGTAAGCCGCGGAACGGTCAACCTTCGTGCAGTCTTTTCCGGAGAATGCGCCGCCGCCGTGACGGGCATATCCGCCGTAGGTGTCTACTATAATTTTCCGTCCGGTCAGTCCGCTGTCCCCGTGAGGCCCGCCGATCACAAAGCGTCCGGTGGGATTGATATAGAACTTCGTATTCTCATCCACCATCTCCTGGGGCAGAATCACGTCAAAGACGTATTTTTTAATATCCTCGTGTATCTGTTCCTGGGATACCTTCTCATCATGCTGGGTGGACAGAACCACAGCATCCAGACGAATCGGTTTTCCAGCCTCGTCATATTCCACCGTAACCTGAGTCTTACCATCGGGTCTTAGGTACGTAAGGGTTCCGTCTTTTCTGACCTTCGTCAGCTGAAGCGCCAGTTTATGAGCCAGAGCGATGGGATAAGGCATCAGTTCCTCCGTCTCATCGGTAGCATATCCGAACATCATCCCCTGATCCCCGGCACCGATGGCTTCGATCTGCGCGTCGCTCATCTTATGTTCCTTGGCTTCCAATGCCTTGTCCACGCCCAGGGCAATATCGCTGGACTGTTCATCCAGAGCGACCACAACCGCACAGTTGTCCGCGTCAAATCCATATTTCCCACGGGTATATCCGATCTCCCGTACCGTATCTCTCACGATTTTCTGAATATCCACATAAGCCTCAGTCGTGATTTCACCCATCACCAGTACAAGCCCTGTCGTCGTGGCTGTCTCGCAGGCCACACGGCTCATGGGGTCTTTTGCCATCAGCGCATCCAGGATCGCATCAGAGATCTGGTCGCAGATCTTGTCTGGATGCCCTTCCGTCACAGATTCGGACGTAAATAGTCTTTTTTCCATCTTGTTTCCTCCTTTGGATGGTCCGGCCTCAGCCGGTTTACAAATATAATTTCTGTAAAAAAAAGAATCCGCAAAAGCGGACTCGACAAATTGATAATCAAATCCCCTTATCGTTCGATTACTCGCTCAGGTTGGCACCTTCCTATCGCTAGGGGTTGCCGGGTTTCACAGGCCCTATGTACCTCCACCACTCTGAATAAGAGAAATATACTCTATATGAAATTATTCTGCTTCCAGTTCCTTAAAGTATATCCATATACCTGAAGGGCAAATGTTATCATCGCAAATACAATACAACATTTTGACCGGAACTGTCAAGTGCTAATTTCTGGCTGAAGAACAGGTGGCCCGCCCATTAGAAGGGGACTGGAAACTGAGGGGTTATTCCGATTTTTCCCTTTGCTCCACTTCTTCCGCTGCCAGTTCCTCAGCCTCTGCGATGTGAAGGAAATCCGCTTCCGTCTTTTTGAGACTGGGTACGAAGCGCCCGACAAACTTGCCCTTTCCGCGGTTTTTCACATAGAAAAAGCCGAAAACGGAGAATACAACAGCTCCAATGAAGTTTACGAACAGGTCTTTCATGGTATCCAGAAGGCCGATGTCCAAGTAACCGCCAAGGCCCAGAGGCTGGCCGTTAATCATGACCTCCTGTATGCCGGTTATAGCTGTGGGATGGTTTCCCCCGGCCGGGTCTAACATCACGGAATTAATCGTATGTAAAATCGTATCTTTCTGCATATCCATACCAAAGAACAGATCCATGCCGCACTCGAAGAATTCCCAGATCACCCCGATCGTCATGGAAAAGCTGAAAGCCACGATAGCCATGAAGGCCGGTGACAGCTGAAAAGAAAAGCGTTCATTCCGGTTCAGGATATCCACCATGGAAAACCCTATGGCGGCGGCAAGGAAACCATTTAAGGTGTGGAGGACCGTATCCCAGAAAGGATATTTGATGTAATATGCCCCGATTTCACCCAGTATCTCAGCAGAAAATATAAAGAGCAGGATGATAATCTCGAGAGTGGTCGGCAGCTCTATCTTAAGGTTAATCTGGACAAAGCTGGGCACCATGAGCAAAAGCAGCGTCAGGACACACAAAAACACATTTTCATAATTCCGGTTAAACAATTGCAGGATCATCATGAGAATGACGACTGCTCTTAGTATTACAAACACGATAAATGAGCTTTTATGTTCCCGCAGCTCCATCTTCATCGCTTTCCAAAAAGCTTTACATTTCCTGGATACTTTCATAATTTCCTCCAGAGTTGCATTTACTGCAACTCTATTCAGGTATGGTGTAACCATTTCCTCAAGAGTTGCATTTACTGCTGCGTATATCCATCGGGGTTTTGGGATTGCCATCTCCAGGAATCCCCGCACATTTCTTCCAGCCCGTATTGGGCTTCCCAGTCCAGCTCAGCTTTTGCCTTGGCCGGGTCCGCATAACAGGTGGCGATATCCCCCGCCCGTCTGGGTTTTATCTCGTAAGGGATCTCCCTGCCCGAGGCTTTCTCAAAAGCCTTCACCATATCCAGAACGCTATAGCCGTTACCGGTACCCAGATTATAGATAGACACACCCTCTTTGCTTTTCAGCTTCCCGATCGCTTTCACATGGCCTCTGGCCAGATCAACCACATGGATATAGTCCCGGACCCCCGTACCGTCCGGTGTATCATAATCGTTTCCGAAAACGCCGAGACGGGACAATTTTCCGATTGCCACCTGGGTAATATAAGGCATCAGATTATTGGGAATCCCTTTCGGATTCTCCCCGATCCGGCCGCTCTTATGGGCACCGATCGGATTAAAGTAGCGGAGCAGGATAACGTTCCACTCCGGGTCTGCCACATGAAGATCCTGCAGGATCTCTTCCAGCATAAGTTTCGTCCGTCCATAGGGGTTCGTGACACTCAGCGGGAAATCCTCCCGGATCGGGACCGTGTGCGGATTCCCATAGACCGTAGCCGATGAGCTGAACACGATATCTTTTACGCCGTGATTTCTCATCACATCACATAAAACCAGTGTTCCTGTGACATTGTTATAATAATACTCCAGCGGTTTTTCCACAGATTCTCCCACCGCTTTCAGCCCTGCGAAATGGATGACTGAATCGATCTGTTCCTTTTCAAAAATCTCTTCCATAGCCGCCCGGTCCAATAGATCCGCCCGGTAAAACTTAAGTGACTTACCGGTAATCTCTTCCACCCGCTTCAAAGACTCTTCACTTGAATTGCATAGATTATCCGCGACTACCACTTCATAACCCGCATTTAAAAGTTCCACACATGTGTGGCTGCCAATATATCCGGCGCCGCCTGTAACCAAAATCGACATCCTCTCACCTTATCTTTCCGTCCACAGGTTCCGGGGATATCTCCCCTGATCTTTAAAGGACTGAATCGCCTGTTCCACCATTTCCTTGTCTTCCTTATAAGTCACTCCGTACCATTTGTCATCCGAACGAAGCACCGTAACCAGCGCCTTCTCCTCCTGAAGCAGTCTCGTCACGACTGCCGGAAGAAAATATTCACATTTCAGCGGATTATCCGAAAGCCCTTCCCGCAGAAAATCCTCAAACCCGTTTCGGATCTCATCCAAAAAGCTTTCGGTAAAGCCCCACAGGTTCATGGAAACCGTACTGTCCGCAGGCAGCGGCCTCCAGGTGGCTCCGTTATCCTCCGAATACGCGGTCTGTCCATCTATCTTCTGAATCTTCGTCCGCTCCGTCACGCTCACCAGATGGCCTTCCCCGCTGACTTCACATACCCCCCGGGCCACGGAACCATTCTCCGTGAGAGTATTCTCCAGCACATAGCCCACCATGGCATAATTGTACTTTACAGCATCCCTTAGTGCATGCCCTTCGGGCGGGGTCGCAGCAAAGCTGCTCCTTAAGGTATCCTTCTGACCATCCTGATGGCTGACCAGAAAATCATAGACCATCTGAAACGCCTTGGGTCCATAATAATCATCGGCATTGATCACCGCAAAAGGCCCCTGAATCAGATCCCGGCAGCTAAATACCGCATGAGCGGTTCCCCAGGGCTTCACCCTCCCTTCCGGCACCTGATATCCGGCAGGCAGATCCGCAAGCTCCTGAAACGCATACTCCACTTCCACATATTCTTCCAGCCGGTTACCGATCACTTCCCGGAATACTTCTTCGTTCTCCCGCTTAATAATAAATATAACCTTTTTAAAACCGGCCCGGACCGCATCATAAACGGAAAAATCCATAATAATATGGCCTTCCCGGTCCACCGGATCGATCTGTTTTAAACCGCCATACCGGCTGCCCATACCCGCCGCCATGATCACTAATACAGGTTTATCCATTCACCTATCCTCCGTCATTTCGCGCTTACTCAAATTCATAAGATACATTCCTGAATTCATCATTACCAGTATAGTCAGCTTTCCCTCAAATGGCAATAAAAAATTTAATGAGTCATGGGTCCGCCCTTGAACCGGCCGGCGTCCTCCCTCCAGAATCAAATTCCGCGCATCTCTTAGCCAATCTTCTCTTTTTTTTGCAGGATTCAGTATTTCTCATCCTTTGCGATTGCTTTTTTTCCTGTGGTTTGATACATTTATAAGGAATATAAATAGAGTATATGTACAACAATTATCCTAAAGGGGGATTTCCATTATGCGAATTCTGAAAGCAAAAGATTATCTGGAAATGAGCCGTAAAGCGGCTAATCTCATCGCCGCCCAGGTTATTTTAAAACCGGACTGTGTCCTGGGGCTGGCCACCGGCTCGACACCGATTGGGCTGTACCAGCAGTTGATTCAGGGCTATCAGCAGGGAGATCTGGATTTTTCACAGGTAAAAACTGCCAATCTGGATGAATACAAGGGGCTGACCAGAGAAAATGACCAGAGCTATTACTATTTCATGCACCAGAATTTATTCAAGTCCATTAATGTAAAAGAAGAAAATACCAATATCCCGGACGGGACTGTTGCCGACAGCGCAAATGAATGCGCCCGTTACGATGATGTAATACGGACGCTTGGCGGCGTGGACCTGCAGCTGCTGGGACTGGGACACAACGGACATATCGGTTTCAACGAGCCCGCGGATTCCTTCGCAAAAGGGACTCACTGTGTGGACCTGACCGAGAGTACGATCGAAGCGAACAAACGTTTCTTCGCGTCTGCTGACGACGTTCCCCGCCAGGCTTATACCATGGGGATTCAGACGATCATGAACGCCCGCAAAATTCTGGTGGTCGTAAACGGGGAAGCCAAGGCAGATATCGTGCAGAAGGCATTCTTCGGTCCGGTTACTCCTCAGGTACCCGCTTCCATCCTGCAGTTCCACCCGGATGTCACTCTGGTAGGTGACGAAGCCGCACTGTCGAAAATCAATCTATAGAAGATCGGCCTGAAAAGCGCACGCACGGAGGAACGGTTGAACAAAAAAGCGCACGCACGGAGGAACGGTTGAACAAAAAAATGTTCACCCATACCTATATGTGCTGAAAAGCGCACGTACGGAGGAAACTATGAAAATTATAAATGCGAAAGTATTTACAGAAGACTGCACCTTTGAAGAAAAGGATATTTGTATCAGCAAAGAATACATCTCCCATTCGTCCGGCGATGATGTGTGTATCGATGCCGCAGGCTGCATCGCAATTCCGGGCCTGACCGATATCCATTTTCACGGCTGCATGGGGCAGGATTTCTGCAATGGCACACAGGAAGCCATCCAAACGATCGCGGATTACCAGCTGGCCAACGGTATCACTGCCATCTGCCCTGCCACCATGACTTATGACGAGGAAACCCTGACCGGTATCTGCCGGGCTGCGGCCGCACATGTCAATGGGCAAAAGGGTGCGGATCTGGTGGGGATCAATATGGAGGGGCCGTTCATCTCCCTGGCCAAAAAAGGGGCACAGAATCCGAAATATATTCATAAACCGGATATCGAAATGTTCCGCCGGCTTCAAAAGGAAGCCAACGGCCTGATCAAACTGGTAGACCTGGCTCCCGAGGAAGAGGGCGCCATGGATTTCATCACTGCTCTTAATGGGGAAGTGGTCTTGTCCATCGCCCATACCACAGCTGATTTTGATACGGCCAGTGAAGCGATCCGGCGGGGTGTCAGCCATATCACTCATCTGTATAATGCCATGCCGGCTTTTACCCACCGGGCCCCCGGCGTAATCGGCGCCGCAGTGGATGATCCCCACTGCGAGGCGGAGCTGATCTGTGACGGCATCCATATCCACCCGGCGGTCGTGCGGACTACTTTTAAAATGTTCGGGGACGACCGGGTCATCCTGATCAGCGACAGCATGGAAGCCACCGGATTAAAAGACGGGGAATATTCCCTGGGCGGGCAGGCCGTACATGTGGAGGGAAACCGGGCTACCCTGACCTGCGACGGAACCATCGCCGGTTCTGCCACGAATCTGATGGACTGCATGCGTACCGCGGTACAGAAGATGGGGATTCCTCTTGCTTCTGCAGTAAAATGCGCTGCGGTGAATCCTTCCAAATCCATCGGGATATATGACCAATACGGCAGTATCACAGTTGGAAAGTATGCCAATCTTGTACTGCTGGATGAAAACACTTTAGAAACCAGGAAAATTATTTTCCGCGGGAAAGAGATCTGATCAATCAGATGAGGAAATAAAAATACGCCGCTTACAGATTAAAAGGCCGGTTAAAGTTCCGGCCGGATGTTCTGTGTGCGGCGTTTCCGGTTCAGATGAGGATGAGAAGTTATCCAGGAGGTGGATCTATGAATAACAGGTATCAGGAGGAAGCCCTTCAATTTTTGACAGATGTATTGTCAGTCCCCAGTGTAAACGGCACTGCCGGCGAACACGCTATGGCTAAGTTTCTGTGTGATTATCTCTGCTCCCACGGGATCGCGGCCAGTCTGCAGCCCATCGATGACCTGCATGCAAATGTCATCGGTCGGATTCCCGGCCGCTCGGATCAGATGGTTATCTGGAACGGTCATCTGGATACGGTGCCCTTCGGGAAAATGGATGAGTGGGATACAGACCCGTCACTTCCCGTCCGGACTGAGAACCGAATCTATGCGCGGGGGGCCAGCGATATGAAAAGCGGTCTGACAGCCATGGCCTATGTATGCGCAGAAATGGCGGAAAATCGGGTGATTCCCGACCACACGATTCTCTTTGCCGGAACCTGTGATGAGGAGAAGGGCGGCCTGGGCGCGGACTCCTTTCTTTCCATTGCCGGGGAGGAACATCCCGCTTTTCTGCTGATCGGGGAGCCTACCGGAGGCAGACTCGGTATCGCCCAAAAAGGGTGTCTATGGCTCTCTCTGACCGTAAACGGCAAGACCAGCCACGGGGCTAACCCGGAAGAAGGCGGCAACGCCCTGGAAGGCGGATTCGAGGTGCTGCAGGAATTGAAACGCCATGTCAACTCCTATATCCATGGAATCCTGGGAACATCTACGATGCAGATCACCATGGCCGGGGGTGGAATCGCGCCGAACATGACGCCGGATCACGCGGAATTTCTGGCTGATATCCGAATGGTTCCCGCTCTCACCCGGGATATGGTGCTCCATCACCTGTATCAGCTATGCGCGGAATACACACAGAAGCTGGGCGGTAAGGTTACCTTTGACGTGCAGCTTCGCAATGAACGAATGGGGATCGAGATCCCGAAAGAGGACCGTTGGCTCAGGCAGTTTGAGGACATTCTGCGTGAACAGGAACTGCCGGTTGAATATACAGGCATCAACTACTTTACAGATGCTTCTATTTTGCTGAGACAGTTCACCGACTGCCCTGTACTTCTCTACGGTCCCGGAGAACCGCAGCTTTGCCACAAACCGAATGAATATGTGGATGTACAAAAATACCTGCAGTCACTGGAAACCTACCGAAGATTCTACCATAGGGTCTGACGGCCGGCGCTTTTGAATTGGATAAAGAGCAATGCGCTGATTCCCATCAGCACAGGGTAGACCAGATAAGGCATGATTTCAAATGGGGTGAGCCCGGACAGGCTGGAGGCCGAGAGCAGCTGCGCCCCATAAGGGATCATCCCCTGGCAGACCGAGGTAAAGATATCCAACAGGGATGCCGATCTCCTGGGCGTAATCTCATACACGTCACTGATCTCCTTCGCAATAGGGCCGGCGATCACGATCGCTACCGTATTGTTGGCGGTACACAGATCAACCAGCGCCGCCAGCGCGGCTATTCCCACCTCTGCGCCCTTCTTTCCTCTGATCCTCCTCCTAATGAATTGAATGATACACTGAATCCCGCCGTATTCCCGTACCAGAGACACAATGCAGGCGACGATCAGAGAAATTACCGTAATGTCATACATCCCGGTCACTCCATCCCCGATTACCGTAAAAATCTCCGAGACAGCAAAAGCACCGGTTCCAACCCCAACCACCAGGGAAAAAGCCGTACCGAACAGCAGCACGAGAAACACGTTAAAGCCCAGCAGCGCCCCGGCCAGTACTCCCAGATAAGGAAGGACACGGATCACCTGATAAGGATGTTCTCCCGGCAGCACATAATTCTTCCCCCAGGTAATGGCGACAAAAAAGAGCAGTGTCAGGACCGCCGCAGGCAGCACGATAAAAAAGTTGGCCTTGTATTTATCCTTCATCTCACACCCCTGAGTTTTGACCGCCGCGATGGTCGTATCGGATATCATCGACAGATTGTCCCCAAACATAGCGCCGCAGACCACCGCTCCCACGCAGATCGCCATAGAGAAGCCTGTCTTCTCGCTGATCCCCACTGCGATCGGTGTCAATGCCGCGATGGTCCCCATGGAAGTCCCCATAGACAGGGAAATAAAACATCCGATCAAAAAAAGACCGGCCACAGCGACTCCTGCCGGCAGGATACTAAGGCCCAGATTGACCGTACTTTCCATTCCTCCCGCTCTCGTCACCGCCCCGGAAAACGCTCCGGCTGACAGAAAAATCAGACACATGGTGACGATATTTTCATTTCCCACTCCTTTTGAGATCACTTGTATCTTATCCGCAAAGGACAGTTTCCGGTTCTGACAGAAAGCCACTACCAGCGCGATCAGAAAGCCCACGATCGCCGGCATCCGGTAAAAATCTCCGGTCAGCCAGCCCACTCCCAGAAAAACAAGCAGGAATATTCCTATAGGAAGCAGGGCAATAAGCCTGCCCTTATCTTCATTTTGATTCATAAGTTTCTCCTTTATAATGATTATCCTCTGTCGCTGTGACCGCTTAGTGCCCGTGTGCCCGTATTATGGGCACTTACGTGCGATGCGTAAAAAATAGTCAGCGAGGTTTTTTCGAGCGCTACTATTTTTTATCGCTATGAGCACTTAGTGCCCGTATTATGGGCACTTACGTACGATGCATAAAAAATAGTCAGCGAGGTTTTTTCGAGCGCTACTATTTTTTATTTTATTATAGGTGCCTTTTGTTTACAAGGGGAAATAACTGGGCATGATCCCTTTTCCGCTCTTTTCTTGTCCCGGCATTTGAGCTATAATATTACCATCATTGATATAATCGGGGTACACACTATGGACTATCAGAATCTGATCACATTTATCATGGAAATGCTGGGAACGATAGCCTTCGCATCCTCGGGTGCCATGACGGCTGTGGAAAAGAACATGGACATCTTTGGAGTCAGTGTACTGGGTGTGGTCACCGCCACAGGAGGCGGGCTGATCCGGGATCTGGTACTGGGAATTACTCCGCCCGGCATGTTCCGGGATCCGGTATACGCGCTGGCGGCTATCGTCACATCCTGCTGTCTGTTCTGGATCTTATATGCGAAAAAAGAATGGTTGTCCGGAGCTTTCCGGGCAACCTATGATAAAATAATGCTTGCGTTTGACGCTGTGGGACTTGGGATCTTTACGGCCGTGGGTATATTCACCGCCGTGCAGAACGGGTATCAGGATAATCTGTTCCTGCTGGTATTCGTCGGTACCATAACCGGTGTGGGCGGCGGTATCCTGCGCGATGTGCTGGCAGGCGAAACCCCCTACATATTTGTGAAGCATGTATACGCCTGCGCCTCCATTGCCGGCGCTCTGTTCTATATCCTGTTACAGGACCCGTTTGGCCAGGTCACGGCTATGTTCGGCACTTCCGCCCTGGTGATCCTGCTTCGATTCCTGGCAGCCCATTATAAATGGAACCTGCCGCGCCTAAAGAGGTCTGTCTAAAGGTGGTGTCTAAAGGTGGTATTTAACTGCGCCATTCCCTTATTCTTCATACAGCACTTTTCCCGCTATGTCTCCTGCCCACACTTCCGTGTCCAGCTGCCATTCATTTTGAATCGCTTCTTTCCCGGCATCGGTCCGGACCATTTTCCCATTTTCCAACTGCTCTTCTGTTATATGTTCTTCATTTGTCTCAATGTCATAGTCTACAGATAACTGCGCCGCCATTTCCAGAGAACTATTATCCCACCTGTATTTAGCGTAGCCATAGCTGGATGCGCTGTTTCTCCAGCAGGACAATATTTCCTGATCCGCAGCGTTAAGGATCGGATTCTGTATCTCCTGAAATTCCGGAGCTTCTTCATATTTTTTGGTAACAGGATTTGACAGATAACAGGCATAGTATTTTATGCCCTGGTTTCCGTACCGGCCCAGATCCAGAAGAATATCACGGCTGCCATCAAAATTCACATCCGCCAACAGGACTTTTCCCGTAAATGCGGCTGGTGTATCGCTGAGATCATATTTGTAGACAATGGTCTGAATCGTTTTTTTGCTTTTATCTGCCACGGCTATCTGCATTTCCATTATGGTGGTAATGTCTTTCCAGTCAGCATTTTCATCTCTGACCGGGTGTACCTCATATTTGTAATCACTATTATAATCCGTATCTGCCGCCTGGGTTTTATCCTCCGATACAGTTTTATCCTCTGAGATGGGATCATCCTGTAATGCGGCAGTGTTTTGATTTTTCGACTCCTCCCTCTTATGATCAGGCGCCTCTGTTGACGGACTGCTGTTCTCACGTGCAGAATCCCGATTGGATTGGTTACATGCCGAAAGGAACAGGAATATAAAAACGTACATAATAATTAATAAATTTTTTTTCATCTATACCTCCATGTTTATCTATAGTACTTGTTACCAACTATACCACTATGTTCACGTTTATACCACCATGTCATGTCTGTACCATCATGTTCACGTTTATACCGACATGTTCATGTCTGTACCATCATGTTCACGTCCTTACTGATATGTTCACATGATCTGGCTTGTAACGGGATAGGCTGACATCGGTCCGCCTCATATTATAGTTGTTCCTCTTCTCCACATCTATAAATTTGTAATTTGTGGTTTTTACATTATACTTCGCATTTACCCGTTCGTAAAGTGTATCGCAGAGGCCCTGTTTCTAAAGAAATAGCTAAATCCCTGCCTCTTAAAAAATGCTGAATTCCCGCTTCTTAAGCACCGGTTGAAATCCCCCTTCCCAGGAACCGTCCCTATCTTTTCAGCTTAATGAAAATATAGATTTCAGGACTTTAATTCATTGACGAAGTACACCACAAAGCACTATAATTATAGTTATGAGTTGTATAACCGGTTGCTCCTGGGCATTCCCGGAACGCTTTGTTTTCATGGATGTTTTAAAATACGATCGGATTTTACAGGCCGATGTTGTATCAGGGATGGGATTTTATGAATACGAAAACGAATAACGCGGCTGTTTACATTATCGATTCCAATTTCAGGATTCTTTACTTTAATCACGTATTACAGAGATGTTATCCTGATCTGCACGCCGGTGAATACTGCTATGAATCCATCTGCGAGGAATGCCACCCCTGTGCGGGCTGTCCACTCGTTACCGGAAGAACAGAGGGCACTATTTTTTACAACAAAGTTCTGAAAAAGTGGGTGGAGGTGAATACCGCTCTCTTTGATACTGCCAGGGATCGTGACTACAAAATCATCCTGGCCAGGGAGATCAAAGAAGATAACCGGAATCTTTTTTATAATTTAACGAACCTCTCCACGTATGATGAGCTCTTTGAACTGAATCTCACCAGTGACAGTTATAAAATCCTGTACCATATGGAAGGAAAATATGTGATACCGGCGGCCGAGGGCCGGCTCGGAGACATGATTCAGGAGGTCGTTGCGGGAATGATCCATCCCGATGACCGGGAGGCCTTCCTGTCTTTCTGGAATCTGGAGAATATATTGCCCCGGATGGCCCAGGACAGCCGGGATAATATGCTAAGAGGCCAATTCCGTAAAAAGAGGACGGACGGGACATGGTGCTGGGTTTTACAGACCGTCGTGCCCTTGTGTCAGGGAGAGAAGGATGACCAGATCCTTATGTGCTTTATCCAGGACATCAATGAGGAAAAGCTGCGGGAACTGGAAAATGAGGATACTGCCCAGGCTCAGCCGGTTTTAGATCCGCTGACCGGCCTGTATAACAAGGCCGATTTTTTCCGGGCGGCCGGCGCCGCTTTAAACCGCGGGAATGAGACTTCCTGGTGTCTGATGGCCATTGATATCGAACATTTCAAACTGTTCAACGAATGGTACGGGATGGAGGCCGGTGATTTCTTCTTAAAGGAGATTGCCGGAGAGTTAAAAAAAGCCCAGTCTGACGGCGTAGTCGCCGGTTATCTGGGGGAGGATGATTTCGGCGTCCTTGTACCGAACCGCCCGGGGCTGTTGGAGGAACTTCAGAACCAGATCACACGCTGCGTCCTGCAATATGGAGACAACGCCGGGTTTTTACCCGCCTTTGGCCTGTATGCCGTAGATCAGCCGCCCCTGCCGGTCAGTACCATGTACGACCGCGCGTCTCTTGCCATGTCCAAAATAAAGGGGAATTACGCAAGACGTGTATGCTGGTATGATGAGAGTATGTTCCTGAAGATGGAAAATGACCATAAGCTTCTCACCCAGGTCCAAAAAGGCCTGGAACGCCATGAATTTACCTTCTATGCCCAGCCAAAATGTAATATTGCCACAGGCAAGATCGTAGGGCTGGAATCACTGGTGCGCTGGAATCATCCTCAGAACGGTGTTATCATGCCGGGTGTATTTATTCCCACGCTGGAGGAATATGGATTCATCGCCAAGCTGGACCTCTATATCTGGGAAGAGGTATGCATCAATTTAAGGCGTTGGATGGACAGCGGACACCGCCCCATACCCATCTCAGTGAACGTTTCCCGTGTGGATGTATATACCCTGGATGTCGCCGGGTCTTTTCAGAATCTTGTGGAACGCTACGGTTTGAAGCCTGAACTTTTGGAGATTGAGATTACGGAGAGCGCCTACGCGGAGGAGTTCCAGATTATTACAGGAGTCGTGGACAAGCTGCGCAGCCTGGGCTTTACCGTGCTCATGGACGACTTTGGCAGCGGCTATTCGTCCCTTAACATGCTCAAAGACATCAATGTGGATGTACTAAAAATCGATATGAAATTCCTTGCGATGGACGAGCAGAGCGCCGGGAAGGGGATCAGTATTCTGGAATCGATCATCAGTATGGCGCGGCTGATCGGGCTGCGGATCATCGCTGAGGGGATCGAGACGGCGGATCAGCTGGAATTTTTGTTAAATATGGGATGCGGCTACGGCCAGGGCTATTATTTCTATAAACCCATGCCGATTGAAGTATTTGAACCTCTGCTGGCCAATGAAGAAAACCTGGATTTCCGGGGAGTCATGCCGCAGAGTTTGCAGCGGCTCAGCCTAAAAGAGCTGCTGAACGAGGACATGATTACCGAATCCATTATCGATCATATTTTAGGCGGCATCGCTTTCTATGACGTCTCCGGGGATCAGGTGAAGCTGCTGCGCGCCAACGAGCAGTACTGCCGGATCACAGGCGCCGACCTGTCGGAACTGACCCCGGGACACAAAACCGAGCTGGATAACGTCTATCCTGAGGATCAGGCCAAAACCATGGAATTATTCCAGCAGGCCCGCAGAAACATCCCGGTCGGCGCTGTAGGGGAGATCCGGTATCTCCGGGAAGACGGGAATACCATATGGCTGCAGCTTCGGGTCTTTTACCTGAGAGAGCAGGACGGTCACAGCCTGTACTACGGAGCAGCCAGCGATATTACCGTTCAAAAGCAGCGGGAACAGCAGCTGATCAACTCTCAGAGAGCGCTTTCCGCTGTGGTCCATATCTCAGAAAATGATTCTTCCTTTATGAAACTGACGGAGGAAAACCGGCGGGCGGCGGCTTCGATCTTTGCGCAGATGAGTCCCGGCGGTATGATCGGCGGTTACTGCGAGGAAGGCTTCCCCCTCTATTTCGCCAACAATGCCATCGTAAGCCTGATGGGCTTCGATTCTTACGAGGAGCTGGAGCAGGCGATCCGGGGAAAGGTAATCAACACCATTCATCCTGACGACCGGGAAGCAGTGGCCCGGGATATCGGTCCGGAGTATTATCCGGGCCTGGAATATACCACCACCTACCGTATGCCGAAAAAGGACGGTACCTGGTTCTGGACCCTGGACAAGGGACAGGTGATCCGGGCGGAGGACGGCAGGCTCGCCATTGTCAGCGCCTGTACCGACATCTCCGAAACGATGGCCGCCCAGCGCCAGCTGGCCGAGCGCAACGCCCTGCTCGTGCGCCAGAATCAGGAGCTGAATTTTCTATATAACGATATGCCCGGCGGTTATCACCGCTGCGCCAATACGAAGGAGTATGATTTTATTTACATAAGCAACCGTTTTTTGGAGATATTCGGCTATACCCGAGAGGAGATCAAGGAGCTGTTCGATGATAAATTTCTCTATATGATCCATCCAGACGACCGTCCCCTGGTAAATGCCGGCGTCAGCAGCCTTAAGGAAGACCGCGGAAATAGGAATCTGGAATATCGTATGCTCAGTAAGCAGGGTTACATCTGGGTAGTCGACCAGAGCCGTTATATGGAATACAGAGGAAAGCCATTTCTTCAGGGAGTGGTTATGGATATCTCCGAAACGGTAATGCTTCGGGAGAAAATGAAACAGCTAGAAGAGGCTATACCCCATCCCGGGGAAGAACCGCGCACCGCGAACCATCCAGTTGACAGGACGTGCAGCAAGTAAAAGAAAGGTGCCGCAGACGTACGGCTAAGCCGCTGTACCTCTGTGGCACCCTTACTTTTAACCTTTGCTGTTACCGGATTATTTCTTTTCAACCGCCACCCAGATCTCACAGCTATAATCGGGGGCCTCCACATCCGCTGAGGGATAGGCTTCAAAATCCGTTCCGCCGCAGGGCTGATACTCGCTGGCCGGGAAGAACTCGCTGTATATCTGCTGGTAAAGCTTCTGGAACGCCTCCGGCATCCTGCCGACACAGGGAAATACCACATAGGTGTGGGCCGGGATCTCCACCACCGTCAGGTCCTCATCGCTCACAGGCGCGCCGTTGTAATGGGCACCGATGGCATATGGGAACTCTGTATCGGCAGCATCCTTGCCAAAACTGGCGCCAACGATGCAGTTTTGGAAAATGTTATTCTCCGGAATATACTTACAAATTTCCGAGATCGTACCGTCTGTGCCGCAGGTCTGCCAAAAGCGGGAGATCTCCTGCGAGGTCAGTTCCTTCTTGCTGGATACCTGTTTCTTTTTGCAGATAATCGGGAATGCTCCCAGGGTCTCAATTCTGTAATTCATCGTGTTTCCTCCATCTAAACTTAGTTTTACGGAAAGAGGAGAAAAAGATTTGAGGGCAGCGCCGCCATGCTTTGCCTGCGAGGGTGTTACCCCGTGAAATCTGGTGAACGCGCGGCTGAAGCTCTCGGGCGTGTCATATCCGTACTTAAGCGCGGCGTCGATCACCTTGATATCCGACGACGCCAGCTCATTTCCCGCCAGGGAGAGCCGCCGCATCCGGATGTAATCGCCTAGTGTGAAGCCGCAGAGGATACTGAAAATCCTCTGGAAATGAAAGCTGGACGAATAGGCCTGCTTCGCCGCTTCTTCATAATCAATGGTTTCCGTGATATGGGCTTCCACATAATCTACCGCCCGCTGTATCCCTTTGATCCACTCCATTTGTATGCTCCTTTCCGTATAAGTACATGATAGAGGAAATCGGGTCCGGCTTCCTGACATTGTGTGCGCTCTGTTGTTACGCGCCCTCCTGGCAGAGAGCGATTTTACAGAACCTGATTGTAACCACCCCGCCTGTATCGCTGTTGCTCATCTCTAGTCGTCCTGCGTGGTTTTTGGTTACCTGTGCAGCAAACCAAAGGCCCAGTCCATGGTGTCCGTCAGCGCCGCGGGCTGCATCATCACGCCACAGGCGCTCTGCCGCGTGATGTAACGCCGCCTTACTGAATCCGGGACCCTCATCACCTACCGTGACTTGCCAGCCGTCGTCTGTCATACTGCCTTCCAGATACACGTTTCCGCCCGCCGGTGTATACTCGATGGCATTCTGTACCACATTGCCGAGCGCGCGGAGCAGACGCTCTTTTTGAATATCCGCCTCACCCTCCAGACCGTTATGCATATGCAGGCAGATCCTCCTGGCATCCGCAACGGCTGTGGCCCTCCGGCAAAGCTCGTCAAACAGGACGGACAGGGCGGTATGTTCAAATGCCTCATCCGCGCCGGCGGAGGTTACCAGAAGGCTGGCAACATACTGTTTGGCCCTGTTATTGCTGGCAGCGATTGTTTCCACCATTTTGCGGCTTCCCTCCGGAAGTCCTTCATCCAGCAGAAGTTCCGCATTGCCCCCCACCAGGGTGAGCGGGGTTTTTAAATCATGGGCGAGAGCTGCTATCTCAGCCTCCCGTTCCTGCTGTGCCGCCCACTGGGAGGACAGGGAGCTGTACAGTGCCTCCCTCATTTGCTCCATCGCGCCAAGTGCCTGATCATACTCCCGTATGCCCGCATGGGGCATTACAAAATTAAGCTCCTGCGCCCCCACCTTCCTGCTCACCTCGCTGAACAGCTTCAGCTTGGCCGCGAGATGCCTGCGCAGCCACAGGGTGTTAAACAGCAGGCAGAGTACCCATACCACTCCCAGCGCGGCCAGCCACAGGTATTCAAAGGGCGGCAGAATGCTCCTCAGCACAGGATTCGCGAACTCTGCCCGGTAATACCAGCGGATGATTACCGTGCTTCCATCCGCGTAGGTGTGCCGTATCACATGTACGTCATTGGTTTCCTCCTGAATACATCCGGCAAGGGCTTCCAGCTCTTTGCCCTCCGCATTGCTTTCCAGCACTTCGCCGTCTTTGTTAAACAAAACGTACCGGGCGAGGAAATCGTCATCAGGAGAAACAAAAGCTTGAGGGTCTTTGGCCAGCATTTGCTCCACCTGCCGGTTGGAAACCGATCCATGGTAAACTACACCGGTGTTCTGAAGAAGCACCAGGGCGATATACCATGCCAGGAAACATAACAGCATACAGCCCAGCATAACGACGGCAAACCGCAAAAGCACAAAGGAAAGGCTTACAGAGCGCTGTCTTTTCGCCATTTATAGCCCACCCCCCACACGGTTTCTATAGGACTTGAGCCCCCGGCCTTTAACTTGGCGCGGATATTTTTGATGTGCTCCGCGATGGCCGACGGATCTCCCTCAGCGTCAAAGCCGAAAACCGCTTCGTATAATTGTTCTTTGGTAAATACCTGACCGGCGTGCAGAGCCAGGTGCTCACAGATGGCGTATTCTCCCCTGGTCAGGGGAAGTGTCTGTCCGCCTGCGGCAGCTGCTTTTGCCTGCAGATCGAAACGCACACCGCCCCGGCTTAAAGTACGGGTCGGCTGGCGCACCTCCCGCCGCAGATGAGCGTTCACCCGTGCCCGCAGCTCCGCGATACTGAATGGCTTTTTCATATAATCATCAGCGCCCAGGCCAAAGCCCTGCACGAGAGCCGCGTCTTCCGTCCTGGCCGTCAGGAACAGGATGGGGCAATCCACCTCGGCCCGGATGCGGCTGCAAAGGGAAAAGCCGTCCTCGCCGGGCATCATCACATCCAGAAGCAGAAGATCATACCTCCGGCACCGGGCAGGCTGCAGAGCAGCGGCATCCGCTTCTGTGTCTACCTGGTGGCCGTCCTTTTCCAGAGCGGCGCGCACCAGGGCCAGCATATCAGGATCATCATCGACCACCAGCAGTTTCGCCATATCTATCCCTCCCTGTTCGTTCTTGCATTCGGATTCTTTCTTGTATTCTGATTCTTTCTTGTTTTCTTATTCATTCTTGTATCATTTTCCCTTCCCATCTGCCAAACCACAGGATCGACAAAACCAGCACCAGCGATGTCATCACGATCAGAGCAGCGATTCCGGGAGCAACAGACGTACTCGCAAAGCCAAAATAGTGTTCCAAAAACCGGACACCCCATTCCCAGGGAATGGCAGGCCAGATTTTATCACCTATGGCAGTTTCGAAGAAACCGGCTAATATTGTGCCGGATATCCCTGCCAAGACCGATATGCTTGAACCAAACCGGAACGCAATGGCTGCCTGTAATAAATATAAAAACAAGCTGCTAAATAAAAATATAGAAAATACCGCAAAACAGGAGCCAAAATTCGTGATGCGGATATCCAGAAACAAATTGGCTCCGGCATAGAAACACAATTCATATATTATCATATGGATAGCCGAAAAGAACAGCAGAAACAGTAATTTCCCCAGATAAACGCCTCTTCGGGATTCCACCAGACCCAGAGCATTTTGAAGATTGCTTGTCTTCCTGTCTAAATGAATGAAAACAGGTACAACTATTCCCGCAAAAATCGGATAACTGATTTGTAATAGAATAAAAAACATCCTCACATCTGAAAGAATACGGTATCCGGCAGAAGTGTAATAAATGAAAAATAATATCGTAACCACTGCAGGCAGTACCATATGCAAGAAAACAAACGGCGTTCTCCTGATTTTAGTAAAATCAGAGAAAAATTCCCGAATCATCGTCCGAAAGAGTACCTTAAATGCATGCGTGAACCTTAAGGAATTCATTTGCGATACACCTGCCTTTGGTACCAACGGGATAACAGGATTAAAAGAGCAAACACAGCCAGCAGGGATACCAATACCAGCACCGAACTCTCCGACAGATTTAATATCAAGCCCGCATCTGCATCAACCATTAACCCGTTAGGCAGAACTCCGAAAAAGGTAACCATAAACCTGGCAGGCCAGCTGTATGGGAAGAACCAAAACAAAGGCGTCAGCGAAAAAAACAAACCGCCCAACGCGCTGGCCGCCAGATGGATGATCACAGAACCGGCAAATCCGGTTTTTTGATCCAAATACAAACAGAAGGGGATCAGCCATAATAAAGAAAGCCACAATATGAAGTAGCCCAGAAAATAATACCATGCATGGCTGATTGCGGCAGGGGCGCCCGCCTTTATCCCTTCACAGATAACTGTGAGAAACGCCAGAATGAATGATACGAGCAAAAGATGAAGCGCGATCAATATAGATTTAGAAATAAATGTTTTCTTTAAGTCAATCGGCAGACTGGAAAGAGTCCGGTAATTTTGTTTTTGTTCCTTATTATTCACTAAATGACATAAAATTACAATGGACAAGGACGCAACGGGCATGCACCAGTTGCAGACGATCGAGCTTGAAAAACCTCCTAAACCTATACCGATAAATAGGAACATCATGGATAATACTATCAAAGCTGCCGGAATAATGAGTATGAGTTTTCGGAACAGGGAACGCTTAAATTTCAGGTTTTCCGCCTTTAAATAGATCTGTAACATCAGGAGGCACGCTCCTTTCTGATGATATCCATAAACAACTGTTCCAGATCTGCGTTTGCATCAATTTTATCCTGATACAGGAGCGACCCATTGTACAGAATTCCGATGTCGTCGGCCACTTGTTGCACCTCGCTCAAAATATGGCTCGATATAATTACCGAAATCCCAGACTCCGCGAATGTCCGGATCATTTTCCTCAATTCCTCCATCCCAAACGGGTCTAACCCGTTTGCAGGTTCATCCAGGACTAATAATTGAGGACTGTTCAGCAGCGCTAATGCGATACCCAGCCTCTGCTTCATTCCCAACGAAAAATCGCATGTTTTTTTATTTTTAGACGACGTTAAGTCCATGATTTGCAGAACTTTATTACAATCTTTTGTTGGAATTCCCAAAAGAGCCGCCCGCACTTTTAAATTTTCAAATGCCGTTAAATTCTCATATAGAGGCGGGGATTCGATCAGGGAACCAATATTCCATAAATCTTTCCGGGCCCAAGGGTGGCTGTCGAAGAATATTTCTCCAGAAGTCGGCCTGGTTATTCCGGTAATCATTTTTAACAAAGTAGATTTACCGGCACCGTTTGGCCCCAGCAGGCCGTAGACAGAATTTTTTCTTACCGCCATAGATACCTCTTTTACTGCATATGCCTTTTTAAATTTTTTCGATACATGATCGGTTTTTATCATGTACTCATCCATCATAACTTCCTCCATTTCACTGTTCGCAGCCTGTAAGTATAGCTGAGGGCTGCTGATTTGATACAACTATCGTAACAGCTATGTTTAAGGATTTTATAAGGAAGTTCGATTAAATTTTCTTCCGGTCATAGGTATCTGTATCACGTGGTACAAGTCAAAAAACAGGGCCGCGGTTAGGATACTAATTAAAATCAGGCACGCTCAGCATATAAATCAAAATTGACCTGCCATTCTCCGTCATCTTTTACCATAATATCCTGCCAATGGAATTTATTATCCTCGATTTTAGCAAAGACCCATTTTCTCCTTTCGTCCTCCATACTCGTAAGGACAATTCTATCATCGTGTTTTCTCGCTTCAAACCGCATGATTTTGCCTGTGTAGCAATATGCGACATCCCAAGCGTATGTGTCTGGGTTATAGACACGAAGGGTTGTCCCGTATTCAAAGCCGGGTAAGATAATAACATCCTGTACCGCCATTCCTTCAAGAACCCATGAAAAATGCCATTCGCCTTTGAGCACGCGGGAAGTGCTGTTGTCAACATAGTCTATATTCCAACTACCGATCAGCTTCCCGAAATAATTAAACTCCTCGGGCAGCGATTTATTTTTTACTTCACTTGTCAGTGCTTGATAGAACTGGTCCATGTGTTATCCTCCCACTTTTGCCATCTGATTTATGATACAAAACCAAGCTTCTACCAGCGATATATCCTCATCGTTTAGCGCTCTAAATCTTAACATTAGCTTCTCCTCTCAAAGGCATTCAAAACAGCCTTTTCCCGTCTGAAATATCGATTCCAAGCTCTTTCGCCCTGCCGGTCTGCTGATACGGATTGATTTTTTCCACAATGCCATCATGCCTGAAAAGAGAGCCTGTATTCTTAAACCAAAAGGTTACGCCCGCACCCACGCACTGCTCCCGGATGTTCAGCACCCACTCATAATCGCACTCACGTGCTGCCCGCCCCGTTTCGCCGCCTACGGTAACATGATTCACCCCATGAAGGTAAGGGGTGACATCGATCGCTTCCAGAAGCGGAGCGCAGGCGATGAACCGCCGCTTCATCGGGTAGGATAAAAACAGGGGGAGCCGGTAATCGGCCAGCGACTGGTTTTCTACCGTACAGCCGATGTTCACATTGTCATACCCCTCACCCCAATCGTCAGGAAGGGATACGGGAAAACGGTCGATCCGCTTGGTCAGAATCAAGAAATCAATGTCCGTCCTCTCCCGGATCATGGCCCAGACCTCCCCCCGCCACTCATCCGCTTCCGGGAGAAAAAAGTCGGTGGCAAAACAGGTGGCGAGGATCTTATCCCCTTTGATGTTGTATTCACCCTTTTTATTTTTCCTGACGGGCCAGTCAAATTTATCTGTTTTCAGTATCGTATTCTGACCGCAGCGTTTTGCATACGGCCCGTAAAAATAGCAGTTTGTGCAGCCGTCACTTATTTTGTAACAGCCTGTCCACGGCTCCCAGTTCATAGGCGGCCTCCTTGTCTTTTATTTAAATAGCGGCGGCTTTCATTTATCAAAGCCGCCTTATGCCATACATCCTATTACAACGCATACTGCTTTACAGCTTCGAGAGGGTACATGGTGCGTTTGGCAACTTCCTCAGCAGGCATGCCCTGAGCGAAAAAGCGTTTGATCACCGTAGTCATATCCTCTGCGATCTCCACAATATGCTTGTCCGGGTCATACAACCGGACGTCCCGCTGTCCCCATGGATATTCCCTGATTTCATGTACCCACTGCAGGCCGGGTATACGTCTCAGTTCAGCGTACACCTGATCTAAATCTTCCACTTCAAAATATACCTGGAAGTTATGCGGCTGCTCTTTCACGCTATCGTCGGCGAGGCCGACAATAGCAGCGTACCCCTGCTGCAGCGAAAAGCCCTCAAATGATACATGTTCACCAATATCCATGACGGCGTTTTGATGAAGCACGTTTTGATAAAAATCCTTAGAGGCGGATATATCCTTAACCGCCAATAGGCAACCTTGATATTTCATGTGTTCATTCCTCCTTCGAGGAAATTATATGATATATTTCAGACCCGTCATAGTAAAAATCCGACATGGTTTTCATATATTTTTGAGGGCTGACACCGGTGATAGCCTTAAAATCTTTATCGAAATGGGCCTGGTCAAAATAACCTGCCTGCTGGGAAACATTCGCAAAGAAGCAGGGGGATGTTTGAATGTGTTCTAGTACATAATTAAAGCGAACCAGTCGGGCATAACTTTTCATGCTCATTCCGACCTGGGTAAGAAACAGGCGTCCCAGCTGCCGCTCACTATAACAGGACTGATGGACTACCTCCTTCATTTTTATCTGCCCATGGCTGTTAGAAATCAAAGCGGCGGCCGATTGCAGGGCGTCTGAAACGATAATATGTTCCATGCGTCTGTATAACACTTTATCACAGGCAGCCACCAGCTCCCTTACGGTTTTAGACGACAGAAAGGCCTGGCGCAGCGCCGCTGAAAGCCCGATATCAAGCTCCGTAAGCGAAAGGCGTTTATCGGCAAACTCCGATTGGTTTTGACCTGTGATTTGATACAACCCATAGGCCGAAAGCTGGATCAGCAGCAGCATACGATAACCGTTTGGCTCCGCGCCCAGCGGAATGGGCATGGTAGTTGCACCCCACAGTTCAGCCTTGATGGTAAAACCGTCGAAGGCAAGTGACAGGGTTCCGCATGCATTTGGCATGAGCGTGTATTGCGGTGAGAACGTATCCTTCTCCGGAAACACGAGATTATAATACTGAATATATTTTCTGAGTCCTATATGCGAAGGTAAAACATTGAATTGCTTATCCTTTTGAAAAATCATGAGTTTTCCTCCCGGTACATTTTCGAAGCCAGCGCCGGTCTAGGCCTGCCCATATCCAATGATTGAAGAAAATAGTCCTACCGCTCTGATTATACCAGGAAACTACAATCTATGAAAGCCGCCGTTGTATTTCATTCAACACTTATTTTTTCTTATTTTTGCTCCCAAAATAGGGCAGGGCGGGCAAGCACTTTAGGGCTTGTCCGCCGTAGCGACCGCAAAGCAAAACCGGGAGGTGTTTGCTATCCCCCATAAACGGGAATTTTGAAGTCTGAACTGTACCTAAAAAAGCAGAACAGTTTTATACTTTCTTCCGTGTCAAGAAAATTCCAACGATTGCCCCTATAAGGATAATCGGCGCTAACCTTACAAACAGCCATTCAAGTGCGTGAAAAGCAACTCCGGCAACGGCGGTTTCAGGGTCACTATAATTCCAACCCAAATAAGGACTATTTACTGTTATTAGAACCGCAGAAATGATTACTATGACCGCACACAATGAAATAAGCAGCCAATGAAATGTTTTTCGTCTCGTGATCTTCCTTTGTGCGAGTTGTAAGTTTATAATCTCCAGTTTTTCGGAAATCACTTTTAAGTCATCAATCTTCGACTCCACAACAGTTTCTCCAAGCAAAGTGCTCACAGATGTTTCAAGCACCTCTGATATGGTAATCAACAGATCAGAATCAGGGACTGACAATCCTTGCTCCCATTTAGAAATTGTTTGCCGCACCACGTTCAGCTTGACAGCAAGCTCTTCTTGCGAAAGTCCTTTTGACTTTCTGATTGCTTTTATGTTTTCGTTTAACATCAGGGAAGCCTCCTTTCTTTCAGTGTTGACACTATTGTATGAGGAACTGCCCGTTGCTGCAAGCAACGCATATTAACATTCAAGTTTATATGACTATCACAAAACCGCCCCGCTGAATTTGTCGTTCAGCAGGGCGGTTTTGCTTGTCCCTTGCAATCATTCCCTTGAGTATGGGGCCGTTACGAACAATATCAATCCAGTATCAAGCGGCAAAGTGAAAGATCAAAAAGCCTGTATTCTGATATGCGGGTTTACATACTTTCGGACTTCATTCCCATTCGGCAAGTTCGTAGGTATATCGAAACACTTTTGTTTAGTTTTTTTGCTTTTTATACCCTACTTTTACTTCAATTATTTACATTATTTTGACTTGCTGATTTTTTGTTACCAAAATGTTGCCACAAATCACCTATTTTTTTTAGGTAAATCGGGAAGAGCCTCTATATTATCATCGTCTGAAATTTTTCTTCTATGTGCTTCAAATAAGTCATATTGCTTCCTTGCTAAAGTATCTGCTATCTCTTTTGAAATTGAACCAGGATTATCCAGAACTTCTCTTCCTGTAAATTTTAGAAATGCGTTTAACTTTTCTTCCCAATCATTCATATACATAGGGATATGCTGTTTTGCCTGATCCTCTGCATAATCCAAGTACATTGTTACAACTCTGTTCAGATTCTCTATCTCATCTTTATTTAGATAATTCTTTGCAATAGTAACATCCGATTTACGAACTTTTGCACCTTTAAACGTAGTTAGACCCATATTGTCTTTTGCCGCATCTGCTCTCTCCAGAATCAGTTCAGCCGCAGTATGGCCATGAACGGAGTAATGTAATTTATTCTGAACAGTTTTAAAAAATATTTCAGCTGCTTCGGATTTTGGATCGTAATCTATGGATGTCGCAAATATATCACGTACTTTTAAATATACTCGTTTTTCCGATGCACGTATATCCCGGATACGTTCTAATAGCTCATCAAAATAATCCGCACCAAACGCTTTTGGGTTTTTCAATCTTTCATCATTCATTGCAAACCCTTTTTGCATATATTCTGCCAGAATTGAAGAAGCCCAATTTCTAAAGTGTATTCCTATATTATTTCTAACACGATATCCGATGGCTAAAATAATCTGGAGATTATAGACTTTTATCTCTCTTTGAACTTGCCTATTTCCCTCTTGTTGAACTTGTAAGTAATACTTACAAGTTGAATTTTCCTCCAGTTCTCCATCTCCATATATATTTTTAATATGTAATGTAATATTTTGAGCAGACGTTTGATATAATTCTGCAATACTTCTTTGTGACATCCATATTGTAGAGTCATTGAAAAATGCATCAATTTTAGTGTCACCTTTTTCATTTTGATAAATTAATATATTGCCATTATCCATATATCTACTTGTTTCCTTTCAATTAATCGACGATTTTTATTTCATAATATTGGCAACAATATTTATAATAATTAAGGTATCTCTAAATTATATAAATACGACAGGCAATCATATAGATTACCTGTCATTTATAATAACTCAGTATACGTTCGTACTACTCCCATTCAATCGTAGCCGTAGGCTTAGGAGACAAATCATAGCACACCCGGTTCACATTTGCCACCTCATTCATGATCCGGTCCGTGATCTTTAACAAAACCGGCCAGTCCAGCTGCTCAATCGTAGCAGTCATGGCGTCTACCGTGTTCACCGCCCGGATGATCACCGGATATTCAAAACATCTGGCGTTATTCTTCACGCCTACAGACTTAAAGTCCGGTACCACTGTGAAATACTGCCACACCTTCTTATCCAGTCCCGCTTTTTCAAACTCTTCCCGCAGGATCGCATCCGCTTCCCTCACGGCTTCCAGGCGGTCTCTGGTGATCGCTCCCAGGCAGCGCACACCCAGACCCGGCCCCGGGAACGGCTGTCTGTAAACCATGCTGCCGGGCAGGCCCAGCTCGATACCGCAGGCACGGACTTCATCCTTGAACAGCTGTTTCAGGGGTTCTACCAGAGCAAACTGCAGATCTTCCGGCAGACCGCCTACGTTGTGATGGGACTTCACCATCTTGGCAGTTTTCGTTCCGCTCTCGATGATATCCGGATAGATCGTGCCCTGTCCCAGGAATTCGATGCCGTCCAGTTTTCTGGCCTCTTCCTCGAATACGCGGATGAATTCCGCGCCGATAATTTTCCGTTTCTGCTCCGGATCAGCCACACCGTCCAGTTTGCCCAGGAAACGTTCGGTGGCATCCACATAGACCAGGTTGGCATTCAGCTGGTTCTTGAAAACCTCGATGACACTTTCTGACTCCCCTTTTCTCATCAGTCCGTGGTTCACATGGACACATACCAGCTGGGAACCGATGGCTTTTAACAGCAGAGCCGCCACCACGGAGGAGTCCACACCGCCGGACAGCGCCAGCAGGACCTTCTTCTCTCCCACCTGACGGCGGATCAGCTCTACCTGGTCCTCGATAAAGTTCTTCATGTTCCAGTTGGCCTCTGCCTTGCAGGTGTCAAATACAAAGCGCTTCAATGCTTCCTTTTCCGGAAGGGCATCATAAACCAGCTCACACTTAGCTCCCGGATGATCCACCGCCATCATGGGAAAGCCGCATCCGTAGAGATCCGCGTCTATATCCACCGGGGTACCGTCTACGACTCTGTTTTCCCCGCCGTTTAAGATCACGCCTTTTACATTTTCCAGCGCTTTCAGTTCATCCGCCGTGATGTCATGGGGATAAATCTCACTATATACTCCCAGATCCCGGATCTCACGGGCCAGCTCCGGATTCCTGGTGCTGCCAAGGTCTAGTATAACAATCATATCTTGTTTCATCTTATCCTGCTCCTTATTTATAACATTCCGTTTTCTTAGCTTCCTTACCTGCTGACTCCGACTGCATTCCATGAGCCGTATCCATCCGCTCTGCCATACAGCCGGTATCGGGTTAGTTGGTAAAATTATCGAAATATCCCTGAACCAGTATCACCGGGGTTCCCTTGTCTCCCGAACCGCTGGTCAGGTCACATAAAGAACCGATCAGATCCGTCAGCCTTCTGGGTGTCGTTCCCTGGGAAGCCATATTCCCCACCAGATTATCATCTTTCTCCTTGATCCGCTGGGAAATAGCGTTCGTCAGCGCTTCGCCGCTTAGATCCTTAAAATCATTGTCCGCCAGATATTTTAATTTCACTTCGTTGGGAGTCCCTTCGAGTCCCGGGGTATTCGCGACAGATACGCAGGGGTCTGCCAGCTCCCAGATCTTTCCGACCGGATCTTTGAATGCTCCGTCACCATAAACCATGACTTCCACATGCTTTCCTGTCTTATCCAGCATCTGTTTCTGGATCTGCATCACCAGATCCGTACAGTCTCTGGGGAACAGCTTAATGGTGTTCTCCGTAGATTTATTGGAGCCCAGCAGGCCGTATTTTTCGTTGCAGCCGCTGCCGTCCACCGGCGCGTTCAGTATATCGTCCATACCGCATACGACCTCCGCGCCGTTTGCCATCAGGATTCTCTTGGTTCTGGCCCTGGTATGTATATCGCAGTTCAGCACTCTCTTCGTATAATCCAGGATCACCCGGGGATTATTGGCGAAGATCACTTCCACATCGGCACCCATCTCTTTGATCAGGCCGCTGTAATAATCCACATAGTCCACTCCCGTAAACTGATGCTTGTTCTCGCCGAACAGTTCTCTGTATTTTTCCAGCGTCAGAACGTCGCTGTAAGGATTCACACCGGCCTCATCCAGCTGATCCTGGGTCACCAGTTCATTCCCCACCTCATCGCTGGGATAGCTCAGCATCAGAACCACTTTCTCCGCTCCCATGGCGATTCCTCTCAGACAGATCGCGAAACGGTTTCTGGACAGGATCGGAAAGATTACGCCGATTGTTTTGCCTCCCAGCTTGGCTTTCACATCTTTTGCGATGGCCTCGATGGGCGCGTAGTTTCCCTGGGCTCTCGCCACTACGGATTCCGTAACAGAGATGACATCCCTGTCGCGGATCTCAAATCCTTCTGATTTTGCCGCGTCCAATACGCTTTCCACTACAATATCAGCCAGTTGATCCCCTTCACGGATAATCGGACAACGAATTCCTCTGGACACAGTCCCTACTTTTCTTTCCATTTGTATTCCCTCGCTTATTTTAAGATTTTGAGTATTCAAATTTAGGCTCACAAAGACATTATAATATAAATCAACCCATAAGTAAAAAACTTTCTCGATTCTTTACAACATTTTTCGCGCTGGGAGGGGACTGTCCCCTTTCGGTAGATTACAAAACCTGCAAGCAAACAAGAGAGAAAGGGGACTGTCCCCGGATGCCAGCTAAAGCCCGATCCCTGTCCTTCAGACAGGTACCTTCTGCTCAAGCCAGCTTCCGGGGACAGGCCCCTTCCACTCTTACTTTAGTATCAAATCCGTTCCCGGCCGGAATGTGCCAGTTCCCTCTCTTATTTCCTTTTAACAGGAATCCAGATCGCGGCTTCATAATCCTGAGCGGTAATATTCCCTTTCGAATACCACTCGATGTTTGCCCCCATCGCAATCTCATACTCCGGATTG
Organism: Diplocloster hominis; assembly: GCF_032380655.1. NCBI lineage: Bacteria > Bacillati > Bacillota > Clostridia > Lachnospirales > Lachnospiraceae > Diplocloster > Diplocloster hominis. Next base: position 54,147 of record NZ_JAWDIY010000020.1, read on the forward strand.
TTCGGAAGCCATTCTTTAAAGATCTTCGTATTTACAGTCTGAAGAGCGGCAGGCATCGGTCCGTCACAGCTGAACTTCGCCCACTCCATATCCGGAAAGCTATATACTGTCAGGCCTTCCGGCACATCACCGCCTGTGTACACCCCGGCCAGCAGATACCGGAACTTCCCTTCGACCCCCAGGTCGTCGATGCAGATTCCGTATTCGCCGATCTTATTATCCCATACCGCTTTCTGCAGCTCATCCGCAGGTTTTACCTGCCCTGTGAGGTACTTCATATATTGACTGCAAAACTCATCCCAGAACTTCGGTATTTCCTGATAAGACGTCTCAAAGGAAAATACCCGTTCAAAACCGATTACCTGTAATCCCTGCATCTTTTCTACTGTGTAATTCATCTCATTTCCTCCTTGTATGGATATTCTGATTTTCAGAGGCAAGAAAGTTTTGATTTTTCCGAATTGATTCCGGATCTGCATCGGGGACAGTCCATGAAACCGCGTGAACGCTTTGGTAAAACTCTCAGGAGTATCATAGCCGTACTTATATGCCAGCTCTATCACCTTCTCATTTCCGGATATCGCATCCAGCGCCGCCAGATAAAGTCTCCTGTATCTGATATACTCCGCAGGGGTATACCCCGTCATAATCTTGAACCCCTTCTGAAAATATAAGGGGGACATATAGATCTTTTTCGCAATATCGTCCGCCCGGATATCATCGAGAAGATGGTCCTCCATATACCGGATCGCGATCTGAAAGCTTTCTGTCCATCCCATTTCTCTCACCTCCTGACATTATGATAGTATTTTAAAGGAATTTATTCCTGTCATTTCAAGAACAATATTGTCCGAATCCGCATTCGTGCGCAGATCATAATACTCCTACGATTCTAACCGCTCACTCCGGTTCTGTCAAATGACAGGTCAATGCTTAAAATTCACATACTTAAAATTCACAGTTGCATACGCAACCAAAAATTGCTATAATAGTGACTAGTTTTTCAAAGGTATCTGGGATCTATCTGGTTTATTTGGAAGTTCACTTCATTAGTCCATACTTCTGGGAACGCACCCGGAATAGCTGCCGTCAGCTATATTATCTGCGCATAAACTCGATTAAAAGATTTTAATACTCCGAAAGATACAAAAGAAAGGAAGGCTTTTATTATGGAAGAACAAGTTCAAATTATGCCGAAAAAGGAAAATCCGTTGGGCTATCAGCCAATCGGACGGCTGCTCATGAGATTCGCGCTGCCCGCGATTATCTCCATGCTGGTAAATGCGCTGTATAACATAGTTGACCAGATCTTTATCGGACAGGGGATCGGGTATCTGGGAAATGCCGCGACTACCATCGCATTTCCGATCGTGACGATTATCCTGGCTGTATCCACCCTTCTGGGCGCCGGTGCCAGCGCGTTCGCGGCCATAAAGCTGGGGGAAAAACAGGAAGAGACCGCCGAAAAGTGTCTGGGAAATGTATTTATTCTGGGAATCGTCATGGGGATCATCGTGCTGGTCCTGGGGTTACTATTCTTAGACCCAATGTTAAAGCTGTTCGGCGCAACGGAAAATACGATGGAATATTCAAGGCAGTATACTTCGATCCTGCTGATCGGCGCGCCCTTTAATATGCTGGGCGTAATCCTGAGCAATATGGCGAGAACAGACGGGAATCCTACCCTGGCCACATACAGTATGGTGATCGGCGCTGTCCTGAATACGATTCTGGACTCGATCTATATCTTCGTGTTCCACTGGGGCGTGGTGGGAGCCGCTATCGCTACGATTACCTCTCAGATTATCTCCGCAGTGGTGCTGACCGTATACTTTATCCGCTTCAGCAATATGCGGCTTAAGACTGCCAACTTCCGGCTGCGGGGACCGATCTGTGCCAGAATGACAGCGCTGGGGGTATCCAGCGGGATCACCCAGAGCGCGGCAACCATCCTTCAGGTGGTCCTTAACAACTCCCTGGTATTTTACGGAAACCGGACTGCGATCGGAGGGGACGTGGCTCTAAGCGCCATGGGAATCGTATCAAAAATAAGTATGATCCTGTTGTCGGTCTGTATCGGGGTCGGAATCGGTTCGCAGCCGATCCTGGGCTTTAACCGGGGAGCTAACCATCCCGGACGTATCCGCAAGACTTACCTGTACGCCATCGCTGCCGCCACGGCGGCCTCTGTGATCGGCTGGGCCGCCTGCCAGCTGATCCCGGACGTGATCCTGAGGCTTTTTGGTACCGGTAATGCCGACTTTACCGCATTTGCCGTCAAGTGTATGCGCATCTATATGCTGGGCATATTTACCGCCGGTTTCCAGGTGGTCTCAACCAGTTATTTCCAGTCCACCGGGCAGCCCATGAAGGCCTCCGTCCTGTCCATGCTGCGGCAGCTTCTGCTGTTAATTCCTCTGATTCTGCTGCTGCCCATGTTCTTCGGACTGGATGGAGTGCTGTACGCGGGGCCGGTAGCAGACTTTACCTCCGCAGTGATCGTCCTGGTCTTTATCATTTATGAGATGAAAAAACTGAATAGGGACTGTCTCGCAGAACAAGGTATTCCGGCAGACAGTTTATCCTGACAGCCGGCAGATAAATGAACGGGAACTGTCTCCGTTACAGAGAAAATTACAGGGACAGTTACAGTGGAGCCGCTGCTCTGCAGATTAACCTGCAGGACAGCGGCTCCGGTTATTATCTCATATCTTTATATACTTCTTGTTTTTGTATTAGTTCCTGTTTTTGTATTAGTTCCTGTTTTAGTATTAGTTCTTGTCTCTGGATTATTTCGCCTTCTCTGGGGATAGAGCCAGCCGCTCACCATTGATAATCACTGCGCTGATCCGTGCGGTATCCACGACGGCCGGGTACATGGTCTGGAATTGGACGGTTCCGTCCTTCTGATCCCACTGCAGTTCATCCAGCGTAATTCTGCTGCCGTCATCCAGTTCCAGCGCCATATCACTGAAGGAATCCACATCCGTCTTCATCGTCAGCTTCATGGAGATCGGCGACAAGGTCAGTCCTTCCACTTCAATTCCATTGGCCAACGTTTGATCTATATTTTCATAGACGACACTGGTATCTTCATAGTCAAGCGGGAACTCGAATTCCCAGCTGCCCTGGTACGCTGTGCGGTAGGAGCCATCCCCGCCCAAGGCCAGGACCGCATCCTTTAACTTTTCCGGGCTTCCCAGGCCTATGAACTGCATACGGACCCCGAACTGTTCCCCATTCTCATAATCAGATCCAACCGAAGGGTCCAGCCCCTCAAAGGTATCCAGATTAATGGCGTTAAAACCGCTGCCATGGACATTCAGGAACTCTCCGTTTTTCCTGTTCACAATATTCATATCCGACACATCGTCCGGATTGACAGCCCCGTTCAGATTCAGGTTCAGATACAGATCACCCTCGATAAACGCCATATTATCAATCTCCATCTCCGGATAGGTCTCACTGAATTTCAACTTCTTTCCAGCCCGTTTCAGCAGATAGATATTGTGTTTTTCCAGGACGCCATCGGGTCCTTCCGACTCTGTACCGCCCCACTCCAGATAATCATCCGGTGTAACCTCACTGAAATTTTTACTCAGGGCAGCCAGATCCTCCATTTCGAATACTTTCAGGGAATTATCCGATACCCTCAGATCGTTAATACTGATCTTTAACTGGTGCCCCGCCACCGAATCGACCCCTTCAAATCTCAGGGTCTCCTTGATCAGGAAGGTCGCCTTTCCGGGTACGCTGCCGTCATCGATTCTGGTAGCCCCGCAATATTGACCCATGGCAGCGCCGTCCAGCTGCAGATATATTTCCCCGAACTGGAACTGTTTTAACTCCTCCGCGGTTTCTCCCGCAAAAGGCTGCCCGTCAAGCGTCTCCACGTCAAAAGCCAGATATAGGGAATTTCCATCGCCGACGATTCCTCTCGCCGTAAAGGATAACCCTGCGTTCTCCGCTTTCTGGAACAGAATACTTCCCGCCTGAGTAAGGAACGGATGATCCGCCTCCACCGGTTCCATCGCCGGAGCGGGGGAACCGCCTGCCGTGTCCGGAGCCGGATTCTGCCCTTCTGACGGCTTCATAAATATATTTTTAAATATTTGATTGAGATTAATCTGTTCCGCCACCACAGGGATAGACAGGCAGAGAACCAATACCGCAGCCAAAACCACCGCGGCCCTTAGCGGGAATCTCCTCTTCTTTTGACCCTGCCGTTCCTGCGGAAGGCTCACTTTGATCCGCTCCATGCGCTCATCAAATCCCTCAGGAACCCGTATGGATTCCCTGGACGCCATATCCTTTATCTTTTTATCTATACTATCCTGCATGAGAACCTCTCCTTTCTTAAATAAGGTGTTTCAGCTTTGCTCTGGCTCTGGTCAGACGTGATTTCACAGTTCCAATGGGAATATCCAGGATCATACTGATCTCCTTTAAGCTCAGGTCTTCGTAGTAAAAGAGGATGGTAACCACCCGGAACTCATCATCCAGAGTATTTACCAGGTCCCACAGCTCATAATGGGAATCCTCGGTAGGGATATCGGTACCGGGCGCATCCTCCAGATAATCGGTCCTCCCCCGTTTCCTGGCAATTCTGTATGACTCATGAACGACGATTTTCATAATCCACGGCCGGAATTTATCAGGATTCTTTAATTGATTCCTCTTTTCATAAGCCTTCAGTATGCTTTCCCCTACCGCATCCTCAGCATCTTCATCATGGTATAAGATTCCTCTGGCTACCCGGAACATGCGCCGCTGGTATTGTTCGATATAATTGCAGAATGTTTCTTTTCCTATATCCATTGGCCCTATCCTTTCCTCTTTGATCTAAGCCTTGTACAATGCTTATACTATATAGACACCCCTGCCATTAGAAAGGTTCCCGCAAGTTATGAATATCTTATTGTATAAATAAATCCGAAAAAAGCCATGGATCTATTCCACAGCTCTTTCCTCTCATCCTTTCAGCACCACCTGCATGAATCAGGTTTTATCCCGGACTGTAATAATTCCAGTGGAGAGGTTCTTTCGTCACCGGATGTTTTCCTGTATGTCCGTAGATCTTACGCAGACACTTACTGATCGCGGACGGGTCCCCGCCGCACCATGCAGCGGCCTTCACCGTACTCTCAAAGATCCGGTCCGGCTCCTCCAGACAGACAATGGGCCTCTGCTTGCAGAATGCGTCGATCCCTCGGCGGATCTCTTCTCTTTCTGCGGCAGACATTCTCTGCCAGCCTTCATAGTCCTGCCAGTGCAGCAGCCGGCCGGTACCCGGGTCTTTTCCTGCCGCCTTCGTGGTGTTCAGGATCTCGCCCAGGTTCCCCGAACTGATACCGCAGAATCTGGCTGCCTCCGCCATAGACGGGAAAACCTGTCCTGTCTCCACGCAGATGATCTGCACCTGCTCATGCCTGACAGGCTGATAATCGCAGATCCCGGCCGCTGTCCCCCGCTTCAGATAGCGGGGCACCGTACATTTTCCAAGCTTCATCTGTTCCGCGATCCGGGCCAGCGGATAACCCTGTGCGTATAGCGCGCACACCTGTTTCACATAAGAATCCAGCGCCTGCCGTTCGCATTTTTCCCAGTCGATCCGTTTCAGATCAAACCGGGCACCCAGCGGGCTCTTGCTTATCATCTCCACCATGTGATCCATTCTGGACTCCCTGCAGTTGACCGTCAGATAAGTCTGGTCGGTAAAGCCGTACCGGTAGGCCAGCTTCCGTTTCAGCCGGTCATTATCGATTTCTTCTTGTTTGGATCTTCCGAACTTTTTGGAAAAATCCCGCTTATCCTCCGCCAGATGCTGCCCGCCGTGGAATTCCACCAGCATGTCCACTCTGCCCGGTTCTGAAAGCGACAGACCAAAATCATAACTCCTGTTGATCTTAACCGGAAACAGATCCGCAGCAGCAACTTCCCTTCTAAAGTCAATAATCTGGCCCTGAACTGCCAGCTGGGCAAAAAACGCGGCTCCGAACTTATTCGGATAGCTCACGCCGTCCTCCAGCTGGTTTAACCGATCCTCCCGCTCCCCTTCCGGCAGCGCTTCCCACGCATCCGCCGCCATCCAGTGCAGCACCTCCCCGGTCACCGGATGAACTCCGGCGCTGTGCTGCAGCCCATGGATACAGCAGCAGATATTCCCGGACTTGATTCCGGCCCATCTGGATGCCTCCATGATAGACTCGAAGACCTTTCCGGGTTCTTCCATGCACACAACAGCCCGTACATGTCCCGTGCGCCCGGCCGCATCCCACACCATCCCGTGCGCATTCAGCCATTGCTCCATTTCATCCGACAGCGCGCGTCCCTCCCGGCCTTTTTTGGCTACCCGGTAGGCGCTGATCTTTCTGCCCAGCCGGTAGCCGTCGATGACCGTATCCATCTTCACATACAGGTCCCCATGTTCCTGATAATAAATCATAGCATAATGCTTAAACTTTTCATCGGGTGTCATGAAAACTCCTTTTTCTTTCGTAATATCCACTGTGTGTCACAAGCTCTCAGAAAGTGTCCCCAGCATCTGTCCAGCATTTTCCGCCGCTTTTACCTTGGTAAATGCCTTCTCTATGATCCCGTTTTCATCTATCAGATAAGTAGTGCGAACCACGCCCATCACTTTTTTTCCATACATGTTCTTCTCTTTCCATACATCGTACAGCTGAACCGCCTGCAGATTTGGATCTGCCAGCAGAGTAAAGGGCAGCTGATATTTCTCAGCAAATCTTTTATGGGAAGCCGCCGTGTCCTTGCTGATACCGATCACCACCGCATTCTTCTCCATAAATTGCGGATACATTTCCGCAAAAGAGCAGGCCTGCTTCGTGCAGCCCGCAGTATTATCCTTACTGTAAAAATACAGTACTACTTTCTTACCACGAAAATCTTTCAGAGACACCTCCTGCCCATCCTGGTCCTGTAACGTAAACTCCGGCGCCTGAATTCCTGTCTCCAGCATAACATATATCTCCTTTCGTCCCGGTGGTGGATAGCATCCCCACTCTTAGGACTATTATAACTTAGGACCTCTATAATTCAAATAAATTTCTAATTTCGACCCGCTCTGCATTTTCCAAAATCGCTCTGTCAAACACAAGCCGGGGCCGCATCCAATATCTCAAGGATGCGCCCCCGGCACTATTCCCACATCTCAGCCTTTTCTTACGGGTCTTAATACTTCATAACCGATCGTCTCAGGAAGCATTCTCTGGTAGTCCTGGCACTCTGTCTCGTTCCAGGAGAAGCCCATCGCAGCCGGGTCAAAATTCCAGGCCAGGTCCTCCACACGGGTCAGCACTTTTTCGCAATCCTGCAGGAAATCGAATGCAGGATGATAAAAGACCAGATAGTAGCTTCCGGGATATTCCCGTATCTCGAATCCTTCCGGGACAGGTCCGGTATAATCATCCGGCACCCCCAGACCGTAGGTATATCCCCTGCTGCCGTTCTCTAAGAACCAACCTCCTGTGTGGCAGGTAACCACCGGATGCATGACGTGGGTCATACTCTCGATCGTTCCGCAGATCTCATCGCAGTTGTGGCTCTCGAAGAATGGGAAATAGGCCTGAACCTTTGCATCCCGGATGGCGATGTATTTGTGGGCGGGGATATACTCGACTCTAACTTTCGCTTCTGTTAAGATTGTTTTTTCCATATCTCTGTCTCCTTGTTCATAATATTCCGGGAAAAGGACTTCTTTTTTCATGGATACGGGAATGGGACCAGGGTTTCTCCGGTATGCGGCCGGTGTACATCCGAACGCATATACAAAGGCTCTCGTCAGAGCTTGCTGGGAGGAGAATCCGTAGTTCAGAGCGATTTCCAGGATGCGCCCATCGGTGTCCCTTAAGGCTTTGGCCGCCAAGCTCAAACGGCGGGCCGCCATATAGTTCTTCAGCGTGACACCTGTGATAGCGTGGAACTGGCTGGAACAGTAATATGGGGAATACCCAATCTGCTTTGACATTTCCATAAGTGTCGGTGTCTCCGTGATGTGCGCGTCCAGCCAATCAATCATCCGCTGTACCGCTTCGTTCCATTCGTACATGTCCGTCCTTCTCCTTTCCTGGAAAGTATAACAAAATACAGAAGCACTTGTTTTATCATAAGTTGTAATATTTAGTTACTATAATTCAGACTTTATTGACTTAGGGCCGGGATTAGAGGGAAGCGGCGGGGGCTTTGGAGCTGTCCGGCTCATTTCGCGGGGGCATATTACTTCGACCGGACCTAAGAACGGCTAACTCCGAAGGCGGGAGAACCTCTTATTGGCAGGGCCCGGAACAAACTCGCCCAAAAACGGCTCGAACAGTGTTCCGGGGGTTCTTTCTGAGAGTTGGGTATAGCCTGGTAACCGGAATGCCCGCAACCGGCTTAATGTATAAGTATGCGGACATTCCGGCTACCAGGCTATACCCAACTCTCAGAAAGAACCTTTCCGGGCCCTGCGAGGTTCTCCCACCTTCTGCGTAAGCCGTTCTAAGGCCCGCTCTCAAGTAATATGCCCCCGCGAGATGAGCCGGACAGCTCCAAAGCCCCCGCCGCTTCCCTCTAATCCCTACTTTATTAACGGCCTTTTTAATTCTTGAACAGTTTACGGAATGCTCCCCATTCACCAAAGCAGGGAAGAACCCTGGGAGACGGGGCGAGCGCTTCTGTTTTTGGGACCCGGGGCGGATACCTGTCCGTTCGCGGGCATCGGGCGGCTGAGCAGCAGCTTAGTGACATCCCGCCGGCAGGCTCAGGATGCGCGGCGGACTTCACGTCCGACGTGCAAGGGCCACTGAACCGGGAACGCGTCATGCGTTCCTGGTGAATTGGCCCGGTTCCTGAGCCTGCAGGCGGGATGTCACTTAGCTGCTGCCAGCGTACAGCCCGCCGCCCGCGAACGGACAGGTATCCGCCCCGGGTCCCAAAAACAGAAGCGCTCGCCCCGTCTCCCAGGGTTCTTCCCGTCCCCCTATTACAGCAAATTACAAGTCACCGCGATTCCCAACGCCCCTTTTCCCACGTGGGTACATATATTCAATGATAACTCATCCATATCAATGGTATAACCGGGGAAGATCTCTTTAAGCTGCTGCTTCCACTCCATGGCTTCCTCCGGAATTCCGGCATAGGCCGCGTGCAGCTTGATTCCCCTGCCTTTTTGCGCCTCGCTGAAGCGTTGTTCCATATCTTTTTGGATCGCGTCCGCCAGGACCTGCTTGGATTTTTTTCTGCCTCTTACCTTGGCGTAGGCGTCTATCTTGCCTCCCTGGATCTGGAGGACCGGCCGGATGTTCAGGATATCTCCGATAGCTGCGGCAGCCGGCGTGATTCTTCCGCCTTTTTTCAGATAACTTAAGGTGTCTACGGTAAGATAAATACTGGATTCCAATGCGGCGGCCTCCAGAATCGTCTGGATTTCTCTCCCGCTCTTTCCCTCTTTTGCCAGCCGCCTGGCATCCCACACGGACTGTTTCTGGGTGACGGAAATGCGCTGGTTATCCACCACATGTACTCTGCCCTCGTATTCACGGCTCAGCGCCAGCGACGTATCGTAGGAACCGCTCAGCGCTTTTGTCATGGGGATGTGAACTATTTCGTCGTATTCTTTCAGCAGGGAATCCCACAGCTCCAGGACGCTTCCCACCGTTGGCTGCGCGGATTTGATATCCCTTCCCTGTTCCTGGTACATGAAAAAATCCTGGCTTTTGAGGGAAACCCCTTCCAGATATTCCTTTCCGTCAATGGTAAAAAGCATCGGGACGATATATACCCCCTCCCGCTCCGCCACTTCTCTTGTAATTCCACTGTTACTGTCTGCAGTAACTGCTATTTTTCCCACGCTGTGTACCTGCCTTTTATCATAAGAATCATTTTTTGTTGCCCGAATTTGGTATTAGGTATATAATATTTTTATCATATGCTGTTACAAATTGTAACATTATGTATAATCAAAATCAAGGCGTTTCGCTTGAACTGTTACATATAAGGGGATTCTGTTTATGAAAGCGAAAAGAAACCAGGCAAATGTTCTGGCAAAGGAATGTATGGTATCCGCGCTCATGCAATTGTTAGAAACCAAACCCCTGTCTGCCGTTTCCGTAACCGAACTGACGGAGAAGGCCGGCGTGTCCCGCATGACCTATTACAGGAATTACCAGTCAAAAGAGGAGATTTTCCAGGACTATCTGGATGATATAGTAGATTCTTACCGGAGTGATGTGGCTTCCTGGCCGTCCAGAGGGAATTATAACGATTACCGGAATCTGCTGCACTGTTTCCGGTATTTTAAGAAATATAAGGATTTTATCCGCGGGCTGATCGACAGCGGGATGGGGGACATGGTTCTGAAAGCGTTGACGGATTACATCGATGAGACTTACTACCAGGAGGAGCTGGGGCAGAAATTCTATTATTCCCTTCAGTCCTTCTCCGGTGCTCTGTACAATATATACCGGGCTTGGATTGAGCGTAACACAATGGAGGAGCCTGAGGAAATGGCGCTGGTTCTATGCGGGATGTTTCAGAATCAGACCGCCGATTCTACAGGTGTTTAAAATTTGCAGGGCGGCTTACAGGTTTTCCGGGATATCTTCTTTGATGAACATCAGGATAAATCCGGCCAATAACAGCACTGCCGCCAGCCAGATCGAACGCTCTCCCAGCCGTATGCTCATAAGTGCGCCCGCAGCCGCCCCTGCGGCAAATATCAGGATTACGAGATAGTAATGCATACTTTTTTTCCTCAGGTTTTTATCCCGTGTGATGTGGTATTTACAGAGCATTTCCGTGGCGCTTCGCATATTTCCGATACACATGGTGGTGGCACAGGGGATACCCCTGAATTTCCGGAAGCTGTTCACCTGCATGGCGCAGGCGAATGACATCATCATATTCGCCATGCCGTTCAAAGACTGAGGAAGGAAGCCGACGGTCAGAAGAAGAAGGATCTCGACCACCAGTACGATCTGGCGCCAGTGTATGCGGCTGTAGTCTTTATACCGGTGATGTACCCATTCGGTAATATAGACTCCGGCCAGGAACGCAGCCAGAGGAACCAGATAGCGAAGGACCAGATCCCAGTTTCCCTGGGCCAGGTTCTGGCCCAGCAGCACGATATTCCCGGTCTGGGCGTTGGCAAATACTTTTCCCCGGCAATTGTAGGAATAGGCGTCCTGAAAACCGCCGGCCAGCGTCAGAAATACTGCCAGAGTCATGGACTCCGACATCTGCTTATGCTTTTTTTCTTCTGTCATAATGTCCTCCTGCGGCGCATTTACTGCGCCGGTTATTTCGGGTATGGGTGCGTCTTGGCTGGATTTTACTTCCTTCTTATTTTGCCTCAATTCTTTGGACTGCAAACTTGCCGGAGATAGCGGCGCCGGGCAGACCGCCCGGAGGATTGATCCATTGGCCCGCTAATATTACATTTTCCAGGCCATTGACCGCTGCCGGGGGATAAGGTTGTTTCGCACTCTTTTTTGTTATGGTAAAGGACTGATAGAATCCCTTATAAGCTCCGCAGTATCTCTCATAAGTAAGCGGGGTCCAAGCGTCCAGCAGCATTAACCGGCCCTTACAGGCCGGGAACCGTTGTTCCAGTTCCAGCCGGATTGCCTCTGATAACTTTGCTTTCTTATCCTGATAGGCCCTACGGTCAAGCGCCAGCTCTTTCCAGTAATCATATAGCTGTTCCGGGCCGCCCATCAGTGTCTGCACGATCTGCTTTCCCGGAGGCGCGAATGACGGCTCATAGGCATATGTCTTAACTGTCAGACGTGTTTTCACTCCCGGCGCAAAACACAGGTTATCACAGTCCAGGATCTGATCGGCCCCGATCGGGTCCTGTTCACAATCCAGCGCAAAGGCGGTCTGAAACGTACTGTATACCGGGTATGCCTCTCTGTCCGCGTACATGCTGCGCATCAGCTCACCCATATAAGTCTCCGGCAGCAGCTTGCCAAAGGTAATACTGGTGTCACAGGCCGGTATGATATAGTCTCCGTATTCTGAGGTACCGTCTGCGAACCGGATACCAACGGCTCTGGCCGTTTTTTTGTTCTCCGCTGCGCCTGTATTTTCCGGCTTTCCCGAAATCCCATTCCCTGCTTTTGTATCCAGAAGAATCCGTTCCGCCTCCATGCCTTCCCGCAGAGTGCCTCCAAGCTCCTGAAACCGCTCTTTCATACGCATTGCCGTGGCCCTGGAACCTCCCTCGGGAATCCCGCCGTCCCCGCCCGCGAAATTACCGTAAGCCATGGGAAAGGAATGTGCCAGGGATTCTTCCGTACAAAAATCCGACAGCATGCAGCGGATCAACGGATGCCGGAACTGGGCAGCCAGGTCCCGGGTATCCATTCCCTTATAGCGGCTGAACAGTTTCAGGGCCGGTGACATGGACTTCATCATTTTGATCCCATCCAGCGCCCGGAACTGTTCCGGAGGTTTATCCGCCGGTATCTGTACTTTTTTCGCCAGCCTGCAGGAATCCATCAGTTTGCTGATGGCGGCCGCGTCTTCGGGTGACAGGGCTTTCATCTCCTGTTCCGTACGGTCAATATCCTGCCACAGGGTCAGCCGCTGGTCATTCAGCCAAGATGTATACATGCGGTCGCTTCTGTGGATTTTTATATGATCTCCCACCGCTCCCACTGTTTTCCATATTTCGTACAAATCGGTTCCGGGCGTGGTTCCCATAAGCCAGTGGATGCAGTTGTCAATATGGTACCCCTTCCGGTCCCAGCCGGTACACTCCCCGCCGGCTATCGTATGTTTTTCGAAGAGGATAACCTCATATCCTGCTTTCGCTGCGTAGATCCCGGCTGTCAGTCCGCTGATTCCGGCGCCGATAATCAGTATTTTTTCTCTCATTTGCCATCCCCGCCTTTCTCCAGGATCTCACGGGCCAGGCTTAAAAAGGCTTCCGCCTTCACCAGCGCGATTCCCTGTCCCTCATCTCCCATCACCATAAGGCTGTCTCCTGATTGGATATCGAAGATTTCACGGGCTTTTTTGGGTATCACGATCTGGCCCCGCTCCCCAACCGTGACTGTTCCGAAGATGTGTTTTCCTTTCGGCGGGATTGGCACCGATTCCTTTTCGGAATCGTGGTTCACCAAATTATCCAGCGTTACCTGATACAGGTTTGCCAGCAGCACGCTGTTGGACAGATCCGGCACCGTCTCGCCGCTCTCCCATTTCGCCACCGCCTGCCGGGATACCCCGACCTTTTCCGCCACCTGTTCCTGGGAATAGCCATGAGCCTTTCGCAGGAAAGTGAGATTTTCTGAAATCATACTTTTCACACCTCCTGCCTTAAGTCTAACACCTTTTCCCGGATTTGCCACCAACAAAAAATACCAGGTTCTGTTAACTTTGGTTGCGTTCCTAAGGATCGCAGAAGCATCTTACCGCAGGGTGGCTGCGCAGCAGTTATGAGGCCTGACCAAACGGACGGGATCTTATCAATATAAAATGTCTGTCAGGAGCTGCAGCATCATGTTCTCTCCTGCAAAGTCCTGATAGTACCTGGCAAGCTCCGGGTTATCCGTCACCAGCCCATCGGCGCCCATGCGGAGGATTTTCTCAATGTTTTTTTCCTTATTCGCCGTCCAGGCGTAGACCTTTTTCCCCTCCATATGCGCCTGGAACAGCATAATGGAAGTCAGGGAGGTCGTCTCCACGCTGTATCCGTCCACGTAACTCAGATCATACAGATCGGAATACAGCAGTGCGGTGATATAAACCGTTCTGATCTCAGGCGCCAGCTCTTTACTTCTCTTCAGCAGTTCCTGATCCATCGACGCAATGATACACGACTCTTCCATATGAGCGGATCTGATCTGTTCCACCGTTTCCTCCACCAGCCCGCGCTCATGGCCAGTGGATTTCAGTTCGATCATAAGCTGTATCCGGCCCTTTGCAGCCTCCAGCATTTCCTTCAGGGTGGGGACCGGTTCGCCCCGGAAATCACTGGAAAATGAGGCTCCCGCATCCAGCCCCCGCACGGTCTTCTCATCCACCTCCCATATATTGGCATCCAGCCCCGTCGTACGCTTCAGATTCGCGTCGTGCAGAATCACCAGCGCGCCATCCCTGGTCTGCTGCACGTCGATCTCCGCCATGTCAGCGCCCGAAGCGGCAGCCGTACGCAGCGCCGCCAGCGTATTCTCCGGCGCGAATACGGCTCCCGCCCGGTGGGCGACAATCTCTGTCTTTCCATCTGTGGGATAATTCATATTTCCTCCCAGTTCCGTCTCGCTGTAGAAGGTCAGCAGAACCAGCGTGGCCGCTATCACTACAGTACGGCGCAGCACGCTTTTTACCGTATGTTCCGTCTTATGGGGCTGCGGCTGTATATCTTCCCGGTAATCGTGATAGAGCGTGATCACCGTGGAACATAGCGCCACTGAGCCGAGCATGCTCAACGCCACAGAACCCATCGCGCTCCATTTCAGATATAGGAATTCAAACAGGCTCTGTCCGCCTCCAGGGGAAGCTTCCAGATAACTCACTCCCCACAGGATCAGAACCATAAGGATAAAACCTATGAGAGCAGCCAGCAGGAAAGCCAGGATACAGGCCAGCAGCCATAACGCCGTCCTGCATTTTCTCTTCTTCATGAGACGGGCATTCCGGTGCCAGGAACCGATGAAACACTCACCGTTCAGAACCACAGCCGGGAAGCTGAACAGTGTAAAGAACAGCAGTATATTAAGCAGCGCCAGAACCAGGACAAACACCGGCAGCAATATAAAGCTGCTCTGGATATAATCCATAATGAACTCCGGAATCCGGAACCCTTTTAGCAGGCTGTTCGTCAGCGGAAATACCGAGAGCCCGATCACCGGCAGCAGAACCAGGACAACCGGCAGGTTTTTATAATGGAACACACGGAGAGAGCGCAGAAACGCCTGTTTCCAGAGGTTCCATACACTCAGATATTCCCCTCTCCAGCCCGCCTCGCAGTATATAATCAGCGCCGTGATCTCGAAATACACATAATACGTGAACAAGATGAGTCCAGCCAGGAGAATCACAAGATTCCAGGGCCGGCTGATCACAGAACCGATATTCTCCTGACTGATAAACGTCACGTTTCCTATTTTAAGAACGAGATTCAGAAGCTCCTCTGTGAGATTCCCCACAAGACTGAAGCCTATAGTTTTGTATAGGATTTCAAAACACAGCAGTGTACTCCAATTTTTAATTCCTGCCCGCAGGCCTGTCTTTATAGTATATTTCATGATTATCCTCACTCTGAATGTTTAACGGTTTTCTTTCAGGACATTTTATTAAGTAGGCCATTTAATCTGGAAGTCATTTATTCCGGTTGATCTTTTATTCCGGCAGCTCTTTTATTCTTATAATGGTCAGAGACACCTGCGTATATTCCATGTTTTTGAAAACACATCAAAGACTGTATGCCCCGCTCCGATTATCTTCATGCTGTGAATGTAATACTGTTTAGCTTAAGCTGCTGAAACAAAGCGTATTTTTCAGCCAAACTCTCTATTTC
Source organism: Diplocloster hominis (assembly GCF_032380655.1). Taxonomy (NCBI): domain Bacteria; kingdom Bacillati; phylum Bacillota; class Clostridia; order Lachnospirales; family Lachnospiraceae; genus Diplocloster; species Diplocloster hominis. Next base: position 69,673 of record NZ_JAWDIY010000020.1, read on the forward strand.
CTTTATATGTCCATCCTGCTGATCCCATAGGGTGATTACAATATCCAGTCCTTTTCCCTTTTTCCTGGATTTCCACATACCCGCTATTTTCCCCTGGCATAACACAGCGCCGGGATTAGATACGGTCTGCCATATCTGTTTTTGCCGGGTCCTGTCCTCCAGAATCACTTCGCGGTCCTGCAGACCCAGATATGGGTCGTGCCCTCCCAGCAGATGTATTTTCCTATCCGGTTCCGGCGGCGACAAAAGAAGCGCCCTGTCTTCCGACAATATAAACCGTTCTTTCCCCGACAGGCTGACCGGCTCAGTTTCATCTTTAACCGTTTTCCATAACCGCGCTGCCTGCGCCGGGGAACATCCCAGCCAATCCGCGAAGCCTCCCTGTGTGGCCGGCCCGAAGCAGTGGAGATATTTCCTCACAAGCTTATGTCCTGGATCGCCTGCCCCTTCCACGGAATGACCGGTCCAACGCTTGTACGAAGTAAAAGTAGGACTGATTCCTTCTCTTTTTCCAAAAACCACCAGGCCCTTAAAGGCGCAGGGACGAAGCAAAAACGACACTACAGCCCCGCCTACGGTCTGTTTATCAGGGTTTCCATACGGGGAAGGTTGGTTCCACAGTTCCTTTTTTCCCCTGGGCAGAAGCGGCTGCACCCATTCCGCCAAAGTTTGGTCCAGTGCAGTTTTACTTTTCACCACTTCGGCGTCCATTCCAGGCATCACCTGTTCCAACAGCGCCAGCACCTCTCCAAAAGACATCTCTAAAAAATCCAGCGCCAGCTGTATCCCCCGTGTATAAATCCACGGTTCATTCTCCTCCGGAACCAGCCCTGACAAAAAAACGTCACTTTCCAAAGCAGGGAATACCACCGGTGCGCCCCGAAAACTCCATGCCTGCAAAAGTGTTTTTTCAACTTCCAGCATCTGATTCATATCATGTAAAGTACACTCCGCCATCCGGTTATACAGCGCATTTTCCCACGCGCCGGGCGGTGAGTTCTGAAAGCCACAGGCACCAGCAATGTTACGTATATCCTTTTTCGGATACCAGGTGTCCAGATGGTGCGTATGAAGGCGGAATCGACGTATCTGCTCTTTTGTGACTGGGTTCATGAATATACCTCTTTATCCTTTTTCAACTTTTTTTGTTCCAGTAAAGTGATTTATATTTTTTTCCGGGAGCGATCCATAGTGAGGCAGGTGATATTTCACTTCTACATGATAGTTCCATTCTAATTGTTATTTTATCTTCTGCCGTTAAATAGTCATAAATGATCACCGTTTGAACGAATTTTATATTGAAATGAAAAAAATTAATATAAAATGTGAAAGGAATTATTTTGATTTGATTATATATTATATTGTTTTTGACCGCAATACAGCTGTGAACAGGAACATATTTAATTTACCTTTTCATCCAGTTCAATATTAAATTTAAGACTTTTGGAATTAAGTTTTCAGACTTTTGGAATTGTCTCCTAAAACCTCCTAAGGCATGTTATAATAAAAATAAATTTTCTATACATCCGGTTGACATTCTATTTCTATCTATCAGAAAAAATTCTTTACACTCCCGTCAATTCCAATTCTTATCAATCAAACAGGAGGATATGTATGAAAAAAAGTCTACTAATTATTGTCTGCTTCGCCGTAGTAATATTAGCTGGAATCTTTACCGTAACGATCAAAAATAGAAACCGGTTACTGGAACCCGTTCCACAGTTAGTCACTTCGCAAAACCGGAACATGATAGGAAAAATAAACAAGGTGAAAGCAGACACCGGTTATGTCATTAAAGATCCGGAAGGTACGATCGTGGAATCGGAAGGCCAGACCGGCCGGCCGGAAATGAAAAGTAATTTGATCTGCACTTATTATGATGAAGACTTTGAACCATCCGCAATTACAAATATTGAGACAACAAAGGAAGATAATATTTATCAAATACCGGAACTCATGTTTTTCAATTCTAACATCGTAATATTTACACAAAATAACGCGGGTTGGAATTTACAAAAAGGAGATCAGATAAATCTTTCATTTGAAAAATACCCATCTGAAATTGAAAATCAAGCAATTGAGATCGGCGTCCTATATAATAAAGCTTTAAATAAAGGGGAAGTCTTACGGGATTTAGAGGGAACCTATACCTATACTGCGGAAGAACCCGGGGAATATTATTTATATATGATTGGCGGTAGTACGGAATCTATCACACTAAAATCTGGTGAAATAGCTGTTCTTGCCCAAAAATAGCTTCTGTTTTAAATAAAGTAAGGATTATCCTGCACCTGTATCATCAGATCACTTCGATTTGCGCCTTTCCAAACCGGCCGATAGAACCCTTATCCTCATAATCATATCATTCAGCCATACAGAAAGCGGGTGCTGCCCTTCCTCAGGTTACAGCACCCGCACGTCTACCGGTCTCAGGAATTAATCATCACATCCAGAATCACTTCATCTGTAATCCTCATACCCTCCCGGGCAATCATAGCGACCCCTTCCACCGTATCATTCACATCTTCCTTCACGATCCCTTCTCCTGGACTGAACGTCCTGCCGCCGAATGTAAGGTTAATCGCCATCAGAGCCGCTTCCACACTGGACGCAATCTTGGCAGCGCAGGAGGCTTTCGCTCCGTCGCACACGATACCTGCCACATTGGCCAGGGTATTCGTAACCACCGCGCCGATCTCCTCCACACCGCCGCCTAACAGATAGGCGATACCGGCTCCTGCTCCCGCCCCGGCGCTTACCGCTCCGCAGTAGGCGGAAAGCCTTCCGATCTCCTTTTTCTGATATACAGCGGTCAGATTGCTGATGCACAGGGCGCGGTACAGCTGTTCTTCCGTAGCCTTCAGTTCTCTGGCATAGACGATAACCGGCAGCGAGACGGTCATTCCCTGGTTCCCGCTTCCCGAATTGATTACCACCGGCAGTTCACATCCGCCCATTCTGGCGTCGGACCCGGCGGCCGGCATGGCTTTTGCCAGAGCGCTGACATTATCCCCATACATCTTTATCAGCATGGCGCCCACATTGGCTCCATAGGTATGTTTTAACCCGTATTCCGCAATCGTGGTGTTATATTCTATCTGACGTTCCAGTACCGGCTTTACGTCTTCGATCCGCACGTTCTGCGCGAATTCATAGATGGCCGGGATGTTCAGGAAATCCATCGCCACTTCCGCTTCCATCTCTTCCTCGTCGTGAGGTACATCCAGCAGGATTTCCCCATTTTTTTCTATCCGGACGATACCGGTATGGGTATGAATCACTTCCACTTTAGAGGTCTGATCCCCTTTTTGCATTTCCACTACAATATGCAGCTTAGCCGTGGAACTCAGCAGGGCGGCGGTACAGATCCCCTCCTCCATCAGCTCTTTGGTCCGTCTTCTGTGTTCTTCCGTCACATTACTTAACACTTCCAGCTCCAGGGAGGAGTCCCCTCCCACGGCTCCGATCAGGGCGGCCGCCTCGATCCCTTTTAACCCGCCTGTGGCCGGGACTACCACGCCCTTCACATTTTTCACGATATTACCGCTGCTGGAGACGGTGATCTTCTCAGGAAAAGTGCCCAATACTTCCCTGGCCTTCGCTGACGCATAGGCAATGGCTATAGGCTCCGTACACCCAAGTGCCGGAATCAGTTCCGCCTCCAATATTTCAATACACCCATGATAAATTCCCTGTTTCATATTTCCTCCAGTGCCGCATTTACTGCGGCTTATTTCAGGTATGCGTTCTACGCATTTCCTCCAGTGCCGCATTTACTGCGGCTTATTTCAGGTATGCGTTCTACGCGTTCCTCCAGTGCCGCATTTACTGCGGCTTATTTTGCCGGTTTCTGATTGGAATTACCCAGCTGCACTCTTCCCTCATCGGTCAAGGTCGCCCGATAGAGCTCATACCACTCTTCCCGGCTCAGCTCCACATTGCTGGCCGTACAGATATCTTTCAGCCTCTCCTTATTCGTGGTTCCGATCAACGGCTGTATTTTCGCCGGATGCCTGAGTATCCAGGCGATCGCCACTGCGGAAGGGGAAGCGTTCTTTTCTTCACACAACCGATTTACTACCTGGTTCAGAGTCGGATAATTGGGATCACCCATAAAGACTCCGCCGTAGAATCCTACCTGGAACGGGGACCACGCCTGTGCTGTGATACCATTCATCCGCATATAGGTAAGCACCGATCCGTTCCTGTCGATATTATGTTCTTCGTTAAGTTTGATGGAATTCGTGGAATCGATCAATTCCGTATGAGCAACACTGAGCTGCATCTGATTGATGATAAGTTTCTGCTTCAGACAGGACTGCAGATATGCAAGATCCATCATTTTAAAATTACTGACGCCGAAGTACCGCACTTTACCGCTGGCCTGCAGGATATCAAAAGCCTCCGCGACTTCCTCCGGCTCGATCAGAGTATCCGGGTGATGCAGCATATAGGTATCCAGATAATCCGTGTGAAGCCGCTGAAGGCTTGCGTCTACCGACTCCAGAATATGTTTCTTCGTGGTATCCAGATACAGGGTTTTTTCTGCGTCCCGGATCAGTGTACATTTCGATTGAATGCGGATGCGGTTTCTAAGGCCGGGGTTCCTGTCCAGTATCTTTCCAAACACCAGTTCCGCGTCTCCGAAACCGTATACATCCGCATGGTCAAAATAGTTGATTCCTTCTTCTACCGCCGTTAACACCAGGCTTTCCGCCTCTTCAAAGGGTATCCGGCAGTCTCTCATACATCCGAGCGCCAGCTCGGACGCACTCATGGCACCATTTCCTATCGATATCTGTTTCATCTTAGCCTCCTACTCGATGATCATAGTGCCCAGACTTTTTTTAGCTGATTTCAAGGTGGATTCACGGATCACCACTTCCGTCTGTATCGGTAAGACTTCTCCTTTCACCGATTCTTCCTTTGGATTCCGGATGCGTTCCAGCAAAAGTTCAGCCGCAGCCCTGCCATATTCATATTTCGGCATACTGATAGTGGAAATCGCGGGGGATGACACCGCAGACAAGGCGACACAGTCATTTCCGATCAAAGCGATATCCTCAGGAATCCGAATCCCCGCTTCCTTGCAGGCATAGAGCGCTCCCACTGCCATCTGGTCATTGGAAGCGAATACAGCGTCGATCTCTTTTCGCTTCATCAGCAGTTCCTTCATGCAGCGATACCCTTCCAGCACCTCGAAGCGCCCGCAGATGATCAGTTCTTCATCGACGGCCAGTCCCTCCTGCTGCAGCGCCCGTTTATAACCGTTCATCCGCTGACAGGCCATGGGGGAATTCTCCGGCACCGATATATAGGCAATGTGCTTTCTGCCGATTTCCGTCAGATGCATAACCGCCTGGTAAGCCAGCTCATCGTGATCCACCACGACGCTGTCCACATACGGATTCAGGCACGGGACTTCCAGCTGTACCACAGGGATATTGATATCCTTCTTCTTAAGCCTGCTCAGAGATTTCAGATACCCTTCTGTTTTCTTATCCGCACGGGATACGGAAGGAACCAGGATAATGCCGTCGATCCATTGATGAACCAGCGTTTTTACCATCTTCATCTCTTCCTCCACACTGTCCTCGCTTTCCAGTACGTGGACACTGTAGCTGTTTTCCTTGCAGACGTCGCTGACCCCTTTTATCAAATCAATGTAAAAGTTACGTTTTAAAGAAGTAACGATCAGCGCGATCGTATCGGTCTTGGCATTTTTCAGTGTACGGGCAATGGGGTTCGTCGTATACCCGATCTGATGTGCCGCGTCCAGCACCCGTTCCTTCAGTTCATCGCTGACTCCGGCCGAATTATTTAGTACCCTTGAAACTGTCGCGATTCCGACATTAGCCAGTCTGGCCACATCTTTGATTCCTACTTCACTCATTTGTATGTACTCCCTATTTCCATCATTTTCCCCAATCTCTCCTTAAGATCCGTTATCCTCATCAATTCTAAGACAGCCATTCTTCTCCCAAGATTTTGGCCCGATTATACTATTATAGCATATTCTTCTGTTTGGGAATAGCGGTGCACATATTTCTTCCATCCGCTCTGCGAAAGGAGTTAACCCCTTTCGCAGCCGCTTCAGATGATAAATTTAGACAATCGTTTTTTCTTTTAACTTCTCAATCCGGAAATCGCAGTATTCACAGCCTTTTTTCGCGCTGGTGCACAGCCAGTTTCCCTGTAAATCTAACGCATTGGCATGGCCGTAGTCGCCGTAGCTTGCGATATCACACAGATATTCCACTTCTTCGGGCTCAAGTCCCATGTTTTCCCACCCCTGAACCAGGGCGCATTTGCCTGCCATGCGGACGGTAGCATATTCGTCGGTCTCATCGCAGATACAGTTCCCAACTGCCAGAGTGTTGGACACGCCATTGCAGGATACCAGAAATTCAGCCATACCTTTGGGATTGCCGTCGCTGCCGGCTCCGCAGCCGGATGCCGCTTTGTGCTCGCCGTACGCGTATAACGCTTTTTTGGCATACAGGTCAAAAAGCTCTCTGGGCATTACTTTGTAGAAAAATCCCAGATATCTGGCCCTGTCTTCCAGGGCGGATTCGATCATCTGACGCACTTCTTCGTATGTATAGTTATCCTTTTTGTTGTACTGTACCTTTTCTTCGTTTGTCATGGTTTATTCTCCTCTTTTCATTAATTTTGCCTGTTTTTCAAGGCATACAGGTATACATTTATATGCAAATCCGTGATACTGCCGCTGTTATGCGGAGCCCAGATAAGCTTTCCGTACATCATCATTGGTCTGCAGTGCTTTCGCGGAGTCGCTTAAGGTCACCCTTCCGGTTTCCAGCACATAACCTCTGTCCGCGATCTGCAGGGCCATATTGGCGTTCTGTTCGATCAGCAGGATCGTCACGCCGGTTTTATTTATCTTTAATATCAATTCAAAAATCATTTCCACCAGATTCGGCGCCAGTCCCATGGACGGCTCATCTAACAGAAGCAGTTTCGGCTTACTCATCAATGCCCTGCCGATGGCCAGCATCTGCTGTTCTCCGCCTGAAAGGGTGCCGGCGGACTGTTTTCTTCTTTCCTTGAGCCTGGGGAACAGATCAAATACCTCTTCATAGGAAGCGGCGATCTCTTTTTTATTTTTACGGGTGAAAGCCCCGATCTGGAGGTTATCCTGAACGCTCAAACCGCCGAATACTTCACGGCCTTCCGGGGATACCCCAATGCCCATACGGGTAATGCTGCAGGATTTCGTCTTCGTTATATCCTGACCGCTGAAGATAATACTGCCGCTGGACGCGGGGGCCGTGCCGGTAATACTGCTGACCGTAGTGCTCTTGCCGGCACCATTACTGCCGATCAGCGTTACGATCTCGCCTTCCAGCACTTCCAGGCTGACGCCTTTGAGCGCGTGGATACTTCCGTAATACGTATGTATGTCATGAATCTCAAGCATCTTGTTCGGCATCTTTTTCTACACCTCCACTCCCGAGATAAGCGCGGATTACCTGCTCATCCCTTGCGATTTCTGCGGGAAGCCCTTCTGCGATCTTTCTGCCGTGGTCGATTACATAGATCCGGTCGGATATGTTCATGACCACGCTCATATCATGTTCGATCAGCAGTATGGTATGCCCGTTCCGGCGGAGTTTCAGAATAAAATTCATCAGCTCCTCGGATTCCTGAGGATTCATGCCCGCAGCCGGTTCATCCAGGATGATCAGCTTCGCGTTGGTGGCAATCGCCCGGGCGATCTCCAGTTTCCTCTGCATTCCGTAGGGAAGATTCTTCGCGTAGTTGTTGATCTGGTCTCCCAGCTCCAGGGACTCTAACAGATCAATGGCTTTCCGGGCCGCTTCTTTTTCCGCATTCCGGAATCTCTTCGTTCGGAAAAGCAGGTCTATGAAATTATAATTAATGTTAATATGGTCGCCCACCAGAACATTCTCAATCACCCGCATGGTTGGGAACAGACGGATATTCTGGAAGGTACGGGCCATTCCGGCCTTGACGATCTCCCGGGGGGCCTTGTTCTGAATCTCTTTTTCTTCGAATTCGACGGTACCCTTGTTTACTTTATAGACACCGGTCAGCATGTTAAAAATCGTGGTCTTACCGGCGCCGTTAGGGCCTATGATACTGACAATCTCACCTTTGTTTACTTCAAAGCTGACGTCCTCAACAGCAATCAGACCGCCGAATACCTTTGTAATCTCATTTACTTTTAACAACGCCATCATCCCACCTGCTTTCCTTTGCTGCCTTCCTTCCGAACCTGTAGCTGCTTCGGAAGTGTCACTCCCCTAGGAAGCTTATAGGGCTTTTTGCTTAAGCCGCCCATAAGTCCCTGGGGCCGGAAGCGCATCATCAGGATCAGCAGCAGTCCGTATACTACAAACCGGTAATCCGCCAGCGCACGCAGCACCTCGGGGAACGAGATCAGCAGAATCGAGCCGACGATCATACCCGGTATGGAACCCAGGCCTCCGAAGATCACGATACACAGAATCGTCATGGAAATATCAAAATTGAAGGAGTTGGCGTCGATATAGCGGTTCATGGACGCGTAAAACGCTCCGGCCATACCTGCCATAGCACCGGACAGGATAATTGTCTGTACCCGGTATTTGGCTGTATTTACTCCCATCAGTTTCGCGGCCAGCTCATCTTCCTTGATGGCGATCACCGCGCGTCCGAACTTGGACTTTAACACTGCCAGGCTTACCAGCACTGCTACGGTAACCAGCACCAGCATCAGCCAGTAGAAGCCGCCGTTGGAGGTGGTGAATTCCCAGCCGAACAGGCTTGGCCGCGGAATATTCCGCACGCCCAGAGGTCCGTTGGTGACACTGTTGAAGTTGAGGATAATCATCTCCACTACTTCGCCGAAGGCCAGAGTGATCACGGCCAGATAAGAACCGGAGAGCCGCATCGTGGCGATACCCAGGACCAGCCCGCCGATGGCTCCTCCGATAATTCCAAAAATAAGCGTGATCCAGAAGGGCCATCCCAATTTTGATCCCAAAAGGCCCGAGAAATATCCGCCCAGACAATAAAGCGCCGCATGTCCCATAGAAGTCTGTCCCATATAGCCCGCGATCAGGTTCAGGCTCATGGTCAGGATCGCGTAGATTCCGATCAGGCACAGCACTCTTAAAAAATACTGGCTTTTGAATAAGAACGGAACCAGGATCAGGACCAGATAAAGCGCCGGGATCACTATTTTTTTCTTCGCATCCAGGAAATCCGTAAACTTCGCATAGATTTCACCTAGTATTTTCATAGCTTTCCTCCCTTAGACTTTATCAATATTATCTTTGCCAAACAGCCCCGACGGGCGGATCAGCAGTACCAGGAACAATACGACATACGCGATGGCGCTTCGAAAGCTTCCGCCCAGGAACGCTACGGCCAGAGCTTCCGCCACACCTACGACGATACCGCCGACCACCGAGCCATAGAGCACTCCGATTCCTCCCAGAACCGCAGCTGAGAAGCCTTTGAGCCCCGCATCCGTACCCATGGTGCAGTAGACCATCTGATAATAACCGGACACCAGTACGCCGGCTACCGCCGCGCACATACCGCTGAGGAAGAAGGTGAAGGTAACGACCTTCTTCACGTCGATTCCCATCAGGTTGGCGGCTTTTGAATTTTCCCTGGATGCCCTCATGGCCAGCCCGATCTTGGTCTTATTTACAATGACGGTCAGGATGATCAGGAACACCAGCGCGATTAAAAACATCATAATCTGCGCGCTTGTAAGCGTTACGCCGAATATCTCCACATTTCCGAAGTCGAAAAGCTTGGGAAAGGTTTTTTTCGTACTGTCGAAGCAAATCATTAACATGTTCTGTATTATATAGGATACGCCGATGACTGAGATCAGGCAGGTAATATTGGGCGCGTTTTTCGCCCGCAGCGGTGCCAGGATCACCCGGTCCATCGCCATACCCAGCAAGCCGGTCATAAGAATCGAGAATATAAATGCCGCCGGCATTCCCCACTGCATGGCCACCGCGAACAAGGCCATATGCGCTCCGAACGCGAAGATCGATCCGTGTGCCATATTCAAAAGTCTGAGGATACCGAATACCAGGGAATAACCAACCGCGATCAGCGCATATACCATCCCCAGCATAACACCGTTTAAAATCTGTTCGAGTAGCAAGCTGCCACCTCCATATCTTACTTATTCCCTGCCCGGCGGCGGTTGCAGCGGCACACCGCCGGACAGCTGCTGTCATACCGGGTTATTTGATATTTTCTGCTTCCCAGTCTGCCTGGCTCTTCAGGACGCCCGGGATTTCCACGTATTTTCCGTCTTTGATCTCCAGAAGGACCTGTTCTTTCAGGCAGTTTCCTTCCTCATCGAAAGTGATCTTTCCGGTTACGCCCTGGAAATCCGTGTTGGGGAGATTTTTCACAATATCTGCTCTTTCCGCTGAGTTTCCTGCTTCAATGGCGTACAGGATCGCATTGGCAGCGTCATATACCTGCGCCGCGAAGGTGCTGGGGTTGGAACCGTAAGCTTCGGTATATTTCTTGGCAAAGGACTGGATGGCGGGATCATCGCTCTCATAGAAGAAGCTGGTTCCCAATACAACGCCGTTGGCATCTTTGCCGGCCAGTTCGATGAATTCCTGGGAGAAACAGGCTGCGGACATTACGAATTTTACGTCCTTATCTTTTTCTCTGTACTGCTGGATGAACGGCGCGGTCGCGGAGTAAGGGCCGGAGGAATAGATGGCTTCCACGCCAGCCTGCTGGAACTTAGCTACGGTGGCGGTAAAGTCTACGGTTCCGTCTTCATAAAGCTCTGCCAACACCAGTTCCCCGCTGTACTGATCGCCGTAGCGCTCTAACATGTCCTGGATGGCGGTGGTAACGGCTACACCTGCGTCGTTGTTGGGGTTAATGGTACCGATCTTCTTCACGCCCAGATAGTCCATGATCTGAAGCATGGTGTTGGCGTCTGTGGTGTAGATGGCATTGTTACGGAAGATGCAGTCGCCGACTTTCGCGAAATCCATGTGGGCTGCGGAACCGTTGATTAATGCGATTCCCGCTTCCTGGTAAACCTCTCCGGCCGTCATGCCGACACCGCTTGAGAAATGTCCGAGTACCGCGCTGATGGAGCTGTCACCTACGATCTTTTCCGCTATGGAGGCCGCCTGCTCGCTGGAGTTAGCATCGTCAAAGTCTACCAGTTTGATCTTTCTGCCGATGACTCCGCCTTTTTCATTCCATTCGTCAACCGCGATCTGCGCGGCGGTTTTCATGCTCTTACCGTACTCCGCGTTGTCTCCGGTCTGGGGGCCTACGAAAGCCAGGGTGATGTCTTCACCGCTGTTGTCCGCGGCCTGGGTGGTTTCTGCATCTTTACTGCTGCTGCCGGCTTCCGCCTGGGCGCTTTCTGCTTTTTTGTCACCGCAGCCTGTTAATATGGAGGCAGCCATGACCAGGGTAAGTAATAGGCACATACTCTTCTTTTTCATCGTTTGTTCTCCTTCTCCTGAAATGGGGTTTCGTGGTTTGAATTTTGGTTGTCTCTTGGTGAGTTGCTTAGTTCTTTTTAGTTTGTTGCTTAGTTCTTTTTGGTGTGTTGCTTAGTTTTTTTCTTGGCTGTTATTTAGTTTTCGTAGAAATTAGTACTTGGCGGCTGATTACAGGCCATTTATGTGTGATGTATGAAAAATAGTCTGCGGAAGTTTTCGTACGCTGCTATTTTCCATTAAGCTTCGGCTATGTGATATTCGGCGGTAGGTTTTGCTCGGAAACGTTTTCAGCAGTGGGCAAAAAAATTTAGATATTAGCCTTATTTTTTTGGTATAAAGCCTTAGCAAAATATTTTTTTATACTTTTACAACACTTTTTTACTCTGTTATACAGAAAACTGTCCATTATTTCTACCTGATACGGCTTATTTGCCGTGTTTTTCCGGAAATACATAGCTCTTTCGCTGATGTTGTTATTATATAATTATTGAAAACGATTGTCAATATACATATATGATTTAATTGCCATTTCTTGCATTTTTAACGAATTTATTGTACTATTTTTGTACATTATGCTTATATTTTTTTGTTTTTGCTTGGATTTGACTTTGTTTTTAAGAAAACGTTTCCCATTTTTGAAATTAATATAATTTGTTTCTTACTTATTAAGAACAGCCGTCACTCTTTATACTTTCATTATAATTAAGAAATGGGTATCAAAAGGTATATTTTTGAAAAATATTGAAATATCGCTCAAGAAAATGTACGCAAATTGGCATTTCAAGCCCTTAACGCTTGGGAATGTTTAAAGTACACTATCGTATTTTGCAAGCATATCTTTTGTCACCCAACCTATTTAAAAAACATTATAACTAATAACAAGCAGGAGATTTTTAAAAATCCAAACTTATGAGATAGTTTATCAGATAGTTCTTTAGATTATATAGCAGAAAGCCCTTTAGACAACTCATCAGTTAACACATATAGCAGCTCATCCGATATAGCTGGGGTTCCTTCTAAGAGTTGGGTATAGCCTGATAACCGGAATGCCCGCATACTTATACATTAAGCCGGTTGCGGACATTCCAATTACTAGGCTATACCAAACTCTCAGAAAGAACCATAGCTGGCCTATTAAACTTTGATATCTGCGGAGACAGCTTGATGTCCCCCAATATTAAAAAAGCCGTAACAGTTATCCGATTCGTCAAAAATCATGTTCCAGAACATTGAGTTTGGCGGCTGCTTCAGCCTCGTCGAAATATGCTTTATATGAAGTTCCTTTTCCTACGTAAAATATTATAAAATCCACCATTTTATTTTATCGTATTAATATAGGTGTACGTAAATGCGATAGCTCTGCAGGTTAGGTCTTCGCATAAATGCGGCGGATCTGTTTCAGTAAAACCTCCCGGTCGCAGTTCGGAACAGCGCAGAGAACCAAAATGTGCTATGAACTCATCTGCATAGCGATAGCATAAGCTGATAATTTCTTCTTCCGTTTTCGAATGGGCTGTAAGATAAATACCCAGAAACATCAGGCCGCCTTCAACCAGACCGCATTGCGCCCGATATCCGCCGGCGCCGTGCAGGCCGATGGCGGACTGGAGAGTCTGCGGATGGACCTTTATATTGTAAAGGTCGGATAGGACCAGAAGTGTTGTCCTAGCACAGTTGATGTTTAAATCCCAATAATGGTGGTGAACTTGGCTGCGGACTATTTCATGAATGCTATGATAGTCCGTAGTATGGTTATTTGGGGTGGTGACTTCCGTTTTCATTTTTTCCTCCATGGGGCGTTTCCACGCACATATCGTTTTGGGTGAACATCTTTTTGTTCAGCCTTCTCCTCATCAGAACCATTTATCTATGTATTGTTCCATGTATTTCTTTAAATGCGGGTCGCAAATATAGAGATAGGTTCCCAGAATGCCACGGGTCATCAGTACGTAATATATATTCTTAATATAAGTATCCAGCTCTTCCTCCGTGGCTGTCGCTTTTCCATTTCTATCGTAGTAGTTTGCTTTGTCGATTACAACCATTTTGCTTTCGGGATCGTATTTGATATCATTTCCCAGGATTACAAACGCATAGTTCAGGTCATAGCCCTGGATGGAATGGATGCAGCCGACCTCGTCCAGGGCAGTTTCACTGTGAACCCAGTTTTTGGTGCGGTTGTTCCACATACGCTCGGAATTTTCAATCCTGATATCTTTTATGGTCTTATCTTTTTTACTTTTCCAGGGCCATGCGTAACCGGCTACCATTCTGCACAGGTTTACTGCTGTTTCCTTTTCTGTCAGCAGCTGCTCGAAGTCAGCAAAAGAGTCTACGATCTTCAAATCGTAGTCCGGAAAGGACTGTTTTTCTGTCAGGTCATTATGCAGTAGATCTTTGATATATTTGATGTAATTACTGCCGCCTTTGACACGCATCTGGCTGGTCAGTGTGTGGTATGTCACCATTCTGTTCTGGAATCTTTGCTTCATCGTGCTGCTCATGAGTTCTATATTGATACCGGAGGGACCCACTACCTGATCTCTGTCGTAGAATAGAATCGGACAATCTGTCTGGTGTAATATCCAGTCTAATTCTGTGGCGTTTTGCGGCAGATTTAATTTCTGGTTGTTGCCGTCGTGGGCGTGCATGTTGGTAATATTCTTACGCTGGTGCAGGCGATGGGCCTCATCTACCAGCAGGATGTCGTATCTTTCTTTTGTTACATCGGACGGGCCGATGACTTCGGACGCTTTCAATCCCTGGATATGGCTGAATAAGGTTTTTATGGTAGCACGCAAGGAAGTTTGAGGGATGACAACGCCTATCTTTTTATGACGATAAGGGGTATTTCCCTGCTCATCGGTATAGTCTCTCAGGTATTTAAACAGGAATACCGCGACGATTGTCTTACCGCTGCCGGGCATGCCTTCTACCATGATCGGATGGCGGCAGTCGTTCTGGAGGCTGGTAAATATCGCGTCTACCGCTTTGCGCTGGTCGTCGGTGAGTTCTTTGTAGGGCGAATATTTGAAAAGGTCTGAGTTTTTTATTTCGGCAATATTCTTACGGACCAGATTTTTGGCACGGAGCTGGTTCCACAGGTTTGGGAAAAAATTGTCGTAGTATTCTTTGTTGTAGTAATCTTTGTTAGCTATTCCACGGTTGTCGTTGGTCAGGATGAACTTCTCGTCTGCGGCCATTAATTGGATGAGCTGGGATTCAAAGTCCAAGGTTACGGATTTGTTGAATTTGTTGGAATAAATGAAGTGAACGTCTTTGAATATCTTTTTGTCCGATGTGCTCTTGTGCTGGGACATGCGGGTGGTGACGTCGTTGGATTCCCCTATGTAGGCTTTTTTGCCGTTTTCTAAGATGTAGAGCATGGGCCAGTTGTGATAGTGATGCTGGGGGCCGTAGGTATCGGCACTGAATTGTTTGTCGGTTATTTGAAACATATTTTTTTCATCTCCGTGGATAGTGGGTTAGGTGAAGTTATCTTACTGTAATTCGTATTTATTTATCTTATACTTTGGAAAATATGGGGAAATAATTTTATTAATACTTAATTTCAAATGCATAGCAACGCCTTGCACTGATACTGTTATAGGTATTGGATGAGTTTTTCTTTTCATATGAGTGTTAATGCTGGATATGCTTTGGTCAAATACCTTTTCATCAGATATATTCATATAATTAAATTTTTATATGATTAATTTCTCAAATAGTTTTTATATTTTTGTAAATCTTAGATCATCTAATATAATCAATTATACTTTTCTCCCATTATATTGTAAAGCATATCCGCATAGGCAAACTTCACCTGCTTTATTTCCCGTTTGAAAATTATATTAGTTATCCTAAATTATATTTTATAAGTTAATCTGAAGAAAGTTATATTATTTACTCCAGTTACTCTTAACAGGCATAGTTAAAGCCTACATACCCATTTTTATATTGGTTTTGCAGGCTGATTTGTTGGCTTCATTAATTGATTTGAATTCTGTGTGTACTTTATCATTCTTCCTTTTTGATGACGTATGCCATTCATCAGTGGTTATTTTATCAAAAAGATAAGAGCAATCATAATGATGATGACCGCTAATAAAACGCCCCCTCCAATAAAATACCTTTTTGTTGTATTCATTTGATGTATGTTATCTAATATTTCAGTTACTTCTGATGACATATCCGTACCTGACTTCGAATTGTGCTGAGAATAAATATCCATAGGATCTGTTTCTTTTCCTTTCAGCAAATAGTCGGTCGTGACTCCAAAGATCTCACTCAGGCGGATGATTTTTTCACAGTCCGGCAAAGTCTGGCCCGTTTCCCACTTTGACACTGCCTGCCTTGTTACATTCATTAAAGAAGCCAGTTCTTCTTGTGATATTCCTTTTACATTTCTTAAATGGATTAGTTGTTTGGATACGCTCATTTATTTGTCCTCCTTATATTTCAGTCGTTTTGGACTGTATCTAAATAGTATCTTTTCTAAGGGTTGCATACTACCTACTTTAGGAGCTCAATTCAGCAACTTCTAGTTGCAGCCTATTAAAACATGGCATTTTTAGAGAATATTTCAGGAAATTTTTCATAGACAATGTTAGCATATAGAAATTATAGGTTCAAAAATTATCAATTAATTGATTTCGCATAATTATTAATGAATTAATTTTTGTAGAAATATATACTTTTAAAACAGGTATCACGCCTCACGCAAAGAACCGGAAAGTCCGCTTTTTAAGCGGCTTCCCGACTCCCTTTCTACTATTCCATTTTTCCTAAATTGTTGTTTAGTATTTTTATTGGTATTTTGTATAATTACATTTCAATATCTAACGGTTTTATATGTAGTATACATTTCTGTGACTTTGTATTACTGTAATCTTACCTTGCTTAATGGCTACATCAACATTTACTGTCTCTGGATTTTACCTATAAAATTTTTTTCTTCAGTTCACTAATTGCTTTATCTAAAGCATGTTCTAAGTCCCTTTTCAAAGGATTTGTTATTTCATCCATATCAGGAAAAATTGTAACATTTGAAAAATATATACTGTACTTGTTTTTTACCATTAAATAATTTGATATATTAGATGCCGTAATAACACCTGATTCCCCTAAAGAAAAAATAACTGAATCATGGTCGAAAGGTGCACTTCTCATATTATGATATACTGCATTATTCTCCATTGTTTGATTTCCCGGAAACCACTTAGGGCATATTTTCTTGAAAGCCTCATCAGCTATTATATTTTTAAGTAACATTCCCGGTATGTATTCTCCAATAGAATCCTTGCAAATTCCTCTTGATTCTTTTTTCTACAATTATCTCTTTTCTGTATTATCTCGCATGTTAAAACATACAAAATTATAACCACCAAAATATTCCACAAATCCAAATTAATATTGTTAAATGGTATAGTTAATATACTAGAAATATTAATGGCATCTAAAATCAATATGATTAATATGGCAACCATGCCAATTCTACTATACTTATGTAAGTCTCTTCTGTGCATATAGTTTTCCTTTGTTAAATTAAAATATAAATTAACCATTACTGGCTTGCAGGTCATCCGCAAATTTTAGCGAAAATCTCTTGAAACATTTCACATACAATGGTATTATAACAATATAAAGGGAAAGCACCCACTCCAAAGTGGATGCTCCGAGTTTAGGCTAACGAATGTCCATAAGGACACCGCCTATCCTGTTGGCAGACAGGATAGGCATTTTTATTTTCGCTTGTTGTTTCTCTTATCGAGAAAGGCAAGCAACGCAACAATTAAGCTACCAAAGGACATCAGTAATGCTAATATTCCAATGAAAATCGAAATGATTTCAAAAGCTGTCATCGGCGCCACCTCCCTTCCTATGTATTCCGGCATGCCGGTTTTCATAAACTCGGGAGGCTACCACCCTGTCATGGGTACTTTCCGTAGACGTATTTTAACACGAAGATATATGAATGGCAATTAGTTCTTTAGATTTCGTGCGGTATCATGATACCCGCCCCAAATCCAGTAATCATCAACTAAATAGAGTCATTTTAGAGCCAAGCGCAAAAAACAACCCCGGAAATGCCCATTTTATCAGCATTTCCGGGGTTCTGTCCGTCATTCCATTTCAATCGTAGCCGGCGGCTTCCCCGTACAATCATACAGCACCCGGTTCACATGCATAACCTCATTCACAATCCTGCTAGACACCTTCCCAATCACATCCCAAGGCAGCTCCGCCGCATCCGCCGTCATAAAATCCGTAGTATTCACAGCCCGCAATGCTATCGCATAGTCATAAGTCCTCTCATCCCCCATAACTCCAACAGACCGCATATTCGTAAGCGCCGCAAAATATTGTCCAACCGTTTTATCCAGCCCGGCGTTGGCCATCTCCTCACGGAAGATCGCATCCGCCTCCTGCAGAATCTGTATCTTTTCCTCCGACACATCCCCGATAATCCGGATCGCCAGCCCCGGCCCCGGGAACGGCTGACGGAACACCAGCTTCTCCGGGATTCCCAGCTCTAACCCAGCTTTCCTGACTTCATCCTTAAACAAATCCCGTAACGGTTCGATAATCTCCTTGAAATCCACATAATCCGGCAGCCCTCCAACGTTGTGGTGAGACTTGATCACCGCCGAATCCCCCAGACCGCTCTCAATCACATCCGGGTAAATCGTCCCCTGCACCAGAAAATCCACAGCTCCGATCTTCTTTGCCTCTTCCTCAAACACCCGGATAAACTCTTCCCCGATAATCTTCCGTTTTCGCTCAGGCTCCGCGACCCCAGCCAGCTTCACATAAAATCTCTGCTGTGCGTTCACCCGGATAAAGTTAAGGTCATAAGGCCCGTTCGGTCCGAACACCTCTTCCACTTCATCCCCTTCATCCTTGCGAAGCAGACCGTGATCCACGAACACGCAAGTCAGCTGTTTTCCAACCGCCTTAGACAGCAGCACCGCAGCCACCGAAGAATCCACGCCGCCGGACAGAGCCAACAGCACCTTCCCATTCCCCACCTTCTCGCGAAGCGCCCGGATCGTAGTCTCCACGAAGGAATCCATCTTCCAGTCTCCGGCGCAGCCGCAGACTTCGAACAGGAAATTCGCCAGCATTTTCATGCCTTCCTGTGTGTGCACCACTTCAGGATGGAACTGCACGGCATATAACCGTTCCGCCACATTCTCCACCGCCGCCACCGGGCAGGACTCCGTAACTGCACAGATCCGGAAACCATCCGCCGGTTTCTCTATATAATCCGTATGACTCATCCAGCAAATCGAACTTTTCAACACATTCCCAAATAATTTAGATGAGTTATCCACATTTACTTCCATTTTTCCATATTCCCGTACTGGAGCCTGAGCCACTTTACCGCCCAGCTGATGCATCATCATCTGCGCCCCATAGCAGATTCCCAGGATCGGGATTCCAAGTTTAAAGATCTCCGGATCGCACAGCGGAGAATCCTCCCCATAGACGCTATTCGGTCCGCCGGTAAATATAATTCCCTTCGGATTCATTTCCTTGATCTTGTCCAAACTTAAGCGGTAAGGATGAACCTCACAGTACACATGACACTCTCTAACCCGTCTGGCTATCAACTGGTTATACTGTCCTCCAAAATCCAACACGATTACTAATTCTCTATCCACGTTTTTCCTCCTGTATGTTCGATTTACCCTGAGCCCCTTCTTCCAAAGTATCCCGGGAAATATCCCGATTCCACTTGCAGAATACACATCATTCAGCCACTATTTGAAATTTCCAGCAGTAAAACTTCCTTTTTTACTCACATGATTATATCTTTGCAAATAGTTTCTCTACATTATAAAATATGATACCTCTAATTGACAAGTATTGATTTTTCACACCTTAATCCAATCTCAATCCTACCACATACATAGTTTCTATATCCTCTGCAGCTTCCACTTCCCGCGCGCAAACCGCACCACAAAGCAAACCGCCCGGCACAACCAGTCAATTGTCATAGCCACCCAGACGCCAAACACTCCCCAACCCAAAAACTTCGCCAAAACATAACTAAACCCTATCCTGCACACCCACATAGATACGATGGCCACGATCATTGTAAACTTCACATCATTCGAAGCCCTTAATGCGTTCGGCAGTGTAAACGAAGACGGCCAGATCACCATACAGCACACCGCATGATAAATCAATATCTCCGTCGTCAGCTTCCCAGTCTCCGGTGTCAGATTATACGCCATTACGATCAGCGGGCACCCCAGCACCACCACCAGGTTCGTCACAACCATAAACACATGCGTCAGAAACATTAATTTCTTCGTATAATAAGTAACCTGTCCATAATCCCCAGCCCCAACGCACTGAGACACCACCGTCACCACTGCCAGGCTCAGTGCCGATCCCGGCAATATCTGGAATAACCCTACACTATTGCACACCGCATTTGCTGCGATAGCCGTAGTCCCAAATGAAGTAACGAGACTCAGCACCAGTATTTTCCCCAGCTGGAACATACTGTTCTCCAACCCATTCGGTATTCCGATATGCAGTATCTTCTTCACCAGATGCCTGTTAAACCGCCATTCGAACTTCTTGCTCAGATGAATCTGCCGCTTCTCCTGACGCAGCAGCACCAGAATCACCACCGAAGCCACGATTCTGGAGATCAGCGTCGCGATCGCCGCTCCCGCCACACCGATCCCGGCGCCATAGATCAGAATCGCATTCCCGGTAATATTAATCACGTTCATCAGCAGAGAGATCATCATAGAAATCCTGGAATTCCCCATCGCCCGGAACAGCGCTGCGCAGGCATTATACACAGACAGAAATGGCAGCGACGCACCCGTGATCAGCAGATAAATCTTCGCGTTCTCCATAACATTCCCATCGATCCGTCCAAACACATGACTTAAAATGAACTGGTGTGCCACCAATAAAACCATCATAATAACAAAAGAAGAGACTAAGGTAAATAAAACAAGCTGATCCGCCGCTTTACATGCCCTCTCTTCTCTCTTCTGCCCGATATAATGTCCGGAGACCACAGCTCCGCCAGTCGCCATCGCCGTAAATACATTGATCAGCAGCACGGTAACCGTATCCACCAGGGATACCCCGGAGACAGCCGCTTCTCCAACGCCGGAAATCATGATCGTATCCGCCATACCGACCATGACAACCAATAGCTGTTCTATAATTAATGGTATGATTAACTTTCTGAGATCTACATTTGTAAATAGTCTCTTTTGTTCTGTCTGCTCTTCCATCTCGATCCCCCTTATTGCAATTTTCATTGTAAACGATTGGTTAAGAAAGTCAATCTCTTTTCCCTACAAAATTTTACACGATCCTTCATGAAAAATGACAATTTCCCCAAATAGCCGATCCAATACTTTCGATTAGACACACACCCAAAAATCTGCAAAATAACATTCCAATAATATTAGGTTGGATAATTCCCCAGCTGCCACAGATTTGCATTCCTAAACATTCAAAATAGACATGTCCCAAATTGTCCATCGGCAATCATCTGCCCCTTAAAACCATCCAAATGGACATGTCCCAAAGCCGGGAAAAACAAAACGACAGATTCGGGATGCGTGGCGGCATTCGCCGCCGGCACACAGGGGCCCATGAACCGGGAACGCGTAACGCGCCCCTGCGGAACAGGCCTCCACCCGGAGTCCGTCGTTTCTGTTTTTGTTTTGCAGCCGAAGAGGCGGACTACTCCTGAACCCCTTCACTCTCATGCTGATGAAGATATTTCTCCCGAGTAGCTAAGCCGCCCCTTATATGGCGTTCTGACTTATTGACATCCAATACTTTACGAGCCTGCCGGGCCAATGCGGGATTGATTTGGAGCAGGCGATCCGTTACATCCTTGTGCACGGTCGACTTGGATATGCCAAACTTTTTCGCGGTTTGACGCACTGTGGCATTGTAGTCGATTATGTAATTGGCGATGTCAATCGCGCGTTCTTCTATATAGCCTTTCAAGGAAATCCCCCTACAATTTCGATGTTTTTACATTGTATGCAGGGAGATGAATGGTTAGTACCGATTTTCCCAGGGAATTCACATTTAAAATCCACTCCAAATTACTGACATAATTTGTAATTTCTTAAACTTTTTTAATATTTCTAATATTCCTTTACATTTTCCCGGACAATTTTCATAATAATAAGAGAAAGACTCTCAACCACTTCAGTCTGGAATCAAATGCTGAAAAAAATCAGGAAATCAGGAGGAACAAGCAATGGAAAAAATCGTTGTGATAGGTGCAAATCATGCCGGAACTGCCGCGTTAAACACGATTCTCGATAACTATAAAGGAAAAGAGGTCGTCGCGTTCGATGCGAATTCCAACATCAGCTTTCTGGGATGCGGAATGGCACTCTGGATCGGGAATCAGATAGACGGACCGGAAGGCCTCTTCTATTCCAATAAGGAAACGCTGGAATCAAAGGGAGCCAGAATCTATATGGAGACCCCCGTGGACACAATCGATTTTGATCACCGCATCGTCCACGCCACCGGAAAAGATGGTACAAAATATGACCAGCCTTACGACCGCCTGATCCTGGCTACCGGCTCTCTGCCCATCGCTCCGGCCATGGAGGGCATCACCCTTCAGAACGTCCAGTATGTGAAGCTATACCAGAATGCCCAGGATGTTATCGATAAATTAAAGGACCCGTCGATCCGCAAAGTTACCATAGTAGGCGGCGGCTATATCGGTGTCGAACTGGCCGAAGCCTTCGTCCGCAATGGCAGGGATGTCACACTGATCGACTGCGCCCCGCATGTATTGGGAAATTATTATGATGTGGAATATTGCAGACGTATGGAGGAGACGCTCAGTAACCATGGGATTCATCTGGTTCTGAATACAGGTGTAGAGGCGTTCGAAGGCTCAGGAAAGGTAGAACGGGTCGTAACCGGCAGCGGTACCTTTGATACGGACATGGTAGTACTCGCCATCGGATTCCGTCCCAATAATGTTCTGGGGAAAGATCATCTGGCACTGTTTAAAAACGGTGCCTATCAGGTAAACCGCCGTCAGCAGACCAGCCTTCCCGATGTTTACGCCGTCGGGGACTGTGCCACGGTTTACGACAATTCCATACAGGATACCAGTTATATCGCTTTGGCTACGAACGCTGTGCGAAGCGGGATCATCGCCGCACACAATGCCTGCGGCACTCATCTGGAGTCTCCCGGCGTGCAGGGTTCCAATGCGATCCGTATTTTCGGCCTGAATATGGTGTCAACCGGGATGACACTGGCCAGGGCGGAGAAATTGGGCTATGATGCCGCTGTGTCGGATTTTGAGGATTTGCAGAAACCAGCATTTATCCGGGAGGATAACTATAAGGTAAATATCCGTATTGTCTATGACCGTAAGACACGGCAGATCCTGGGGGCACAGATGTGTTCCGATTATGATATTTCGATGGGGATTCATATGTTTTCACTCGCCATTCAGGAGCAGGTTACGATTGACCGGCTGAAACTGCTGGATGTGTTCTTCCTGCCGCACTTTAACCAGCCTTATAACTATATTACGATGGCCGCTTTAGGGGCAGTTTAAGTGATTCTTCTGCTATTGCCATAAATATGTGCCTTACCTGTCTTACCGGGATTTAATCGGCCTGTTTTTATGGTAGTACCCTAACAGAAACTTAAGCGCGCACAGTTTATACAGAATAATGTATTCCATGTCCCGGTATCGTTTAACGGCGTCTGTAAGAGGATCTGTATTATTGGTTCCGCTCCGCATGCTATAGGAGTCATAATATAGAATGAAACGTCCCGGCATAAGTTTGAAAGTACTTCATCTCGTGCCGGGATGATTTTATGTAAATATAATGGCTTTAGGGCCAAATTATATAGTAGTTATCCCGGGCGGGCTGAACAAGCAAGGGCGTTTATACTCTAATGTAAAAATATTAAACAGTTAACGGCATAACTATCGTAAAGATCACGCTGTTTTCCTGATTTGCAATACCATACCGGAAACCATGATATTCCAAAAAAGTTTTTACAATATACAGTCCTAAGCCGGTTCCGTTCCCCGAGCGGGATTTATCAACTTTGTAGAAAGGCTCAAACACATGCTGGATTTCATCGTCCGGTATCGAACTGTTACTATTTTTCACTGTCAAAACACACTCTGCGCCTGATTGTCCGGCTGTGATATAAATAGAAGAATCCTCCGCAGAATGGATGATAGCATTATTGATTACGTTAGCAAGCGCCTTGCTGAACAGCTCTTGCTCTAGGAGAACAAACAAATCCTGTTCCAATGCCATATGGATGTGGATATTTTTTGATTTTGCCAACTCATCTTGATTCTGAATAATATCCATAATTATTTTTCCAATGTCTGCAGAACGCATTACCCCCTTACCATGAATCAGCTGTGTTCGCGCCGCTGCTAAAATATCTTTTATCATTTTTTCCATTGTTTCTATGACTTGCATGGAATGCAAAAGATATTTATCCCGGTTGTCGAAAGGAGCTAAATTCTGCAGCATCCCTTCCGTCTCACCTTTCAGAATGGTGAGGGGCGTTTTTAACTCATGTGAAATAGACATAAAAAAGTCAGAACGCTGCTTAGCCTGCGCCCTTTCCTTTTCCATATCCTTCTTAAGCTGGATATTCGCACCCTCCAGCTCTTTCAGTGTTTTGTCCAGCTGTAATGCCATATTATTCAGACTGCATGCCAGCACTCCTATTTCATCCGTCCGGCCGCTCTCACACTTCCATGTCATGTCGAGTTTTTCCATTCGTCGGGCAATATTACTGATTTCGACGATCGGCTTGGCGATATGCTTTGCATAGATAACCGCTATGACAGCAGAAACGATGAAAATCACAATCAATAGCAAGGGGTACATTTCCTTTATAGCTTCTGTAACCTCCGCGCCTTGATTATGGGAAATGGATATGTCCAGAGTATAATTTTGATAATCAGTGATAAAGGAGGCGGCCAGGCTCCTGCTATATACCGGGTTTTCCGCCAGTATGCTTTGGGACAAATCTACTTTGTAAATGCTGTTTTCGTTCTTATCAAACAATTCCGCCGCTGTTCCGTTCTGCAGACAAAACGCCAGAATATAATCCTGCATTTCTGTTTCCGTAAACGGCTTGCTTTCCAGTATCTCTACAAATTCCTTCGCCCGCGTATCCAATTCATATTTCATTTTCTCTGTATAATGAATGGGTAAGTAAAATTGCAGGAGCAATATAATCCCGGTGCACGACAAAAACAGTATGGCGAATAATTGCAGAAAAAGTTTCAGCCCCAGGTTACTTTGAATTTTTGCTGCTGATTTTGTAACCCATGCCCCAAACGGTCTGGATAAGTTCGCAATCCAGTTTTTTTCTGATGTTTTTGATGTGGTTGTCGATGATTTTCTCGTTCCCATAATATTCCTCTCCCCATAGAATATCCAACAAATGGTTTCGTGTGAACACATGGTCTTGATGCTCCAGCATGAATTTGATCAATTCATATTCCTTGGGGGTAAAGTCGATCACTTCATCACGAACTAGTATTTCACAGCTTTTTTTTCGTAATTGTACCTCTCCAAGCCTGATGATATCGTCAGGCGGATTGTCCGGCTTGTTCCGCCTCAGCACCGCCTCTATCCGTTTAATCAAAATCGTATGTGAAAAGGGTTTTACAATATAATCGTCCGCCTGTAAGTCGAATCCGCGTGCCTGCTCCTGCTCTTTGCCCAACGCAGTCAGCAGGATAACCGGCGTATCCGATATCTCCCTTATTTTCGTCAACAAATCATAGCCGTTCATGCGGGGCATCATAATGTCAAGAATTACCAATTGGGGAGCCTCCCGGACAAACAAATCATATCCCGCCATACCATCGGCAGCGGATATAACCAGATATCCATTTTGCTGTATAAACGCCTGCAATATATCACGGATGCTTTCGTCATCCTCAACGACCAGTATTTTAGTTTTCTGATCCAATACACCTGCCCCCTTGCCGTTTGAAATACCATTTTGGTTTACCATTCTGGAAATTCATTCCATTACGTTCGCAAATGTTGTTTATAGGGAATCCGTTTCCTTAAGAACACCGCCCTCCAACTTTAACACAACATCGGCCTTATTGGCAAATACGGGTGAATGTGTAACAGCAATAACGCATCCCTGCCGCGGGCCATGGGCATATTGTATCAGTAAGTCAAAAATCACGCGGGCATTATCATCGTCAAGATTTGCCGTCGGCTCGTCCGCCAATAATAACGAGGAATCGGAAATTAGCGCGCGAGCTATCGCCACCCTTTGCTGTTGTCCGCCCGACAGCTTCCGAACATTGCGCTTGGCGGTCTCACTATTCAATCCAACCTTTTTTAGAACAGGCAGCGGGCTAAGTGGAGATACCATCTTTAGGTTTTCCTCCGCGCTCAGGTAGTCAATCAGGTTATAGCTTTGAAAAATAAAAGATACGTCCTTTTTCCGATATTCAGGCAGGCCTTTTTTTATCAGAGGTTTCCCATTAAACAGGACGCGCCCCGAACCGGGTATGGCCAATCCTCCCATAATGGAAAGCAGAGTAGACTTTCCGCAGCCCGAACTACCTGCTATAGCATAGACACAGCCCGGATGGAATGTAGCGTTTAGGTTTTTCAATATAAAAACTCCCGGTTGGTAGGAATAATTGATATTCTGTAATTCCAGCATTTTATAATTCTCCTAACTGATAGATTTTAAGTTTTCGTTTGGCTCTTTTCGGAAAACAGGTAACTCCGCTGTTATCATCGAAGCGGGGATCAGAAAGAATCCAAAGCCCAGCATGATTCCCGCTGCGTCCGCTGAAACAGAAGCTCCTCTTTGTTCCCTTTCGTTTTTCCCCGGGCTGCGATCGGTTTGCTCTGTTGCCGACTGCTCTGGTCCGCTATTTTGATTAACGGCTGCTGAAACAATATGCTCTCCGGCCCAGTGTACGATTCCTCCGCTTATCACAAGGGCAATTACCATCGCTGCAGCGGCGGCAATCAGCACCTCAGCAATATGCTGCATCAAAACACGGCACTTCGGCAGCCCCAAGCTCATCATAATGCCGATTTCTTGCTTTCGCTGTTTTACTCCATGTAAAACCAGAAAGTAAATCAGGGTAATACTCACGAGTATAACAGCGACCCATATGATTTTAAGCAGGTTTGACAGAGAACTAAGCGACCCGATCATAACCGCATAATTATCCAAATCAGAGACAATCCCATCCGGCTGCCCTGCGGGCCAATCCAGATTTTTGATCTCATTTGTCACAACAGCTAAATCTGATGATGAGGAAGCACTGAAAGCTGCTTGAAAGAAAAAGCGCTGTGATTTCGGATGAAATGCCGAAGAATAGGTCTCTAAATCAAGATAGCAGTAATTTTCATATAACTGATGCGAAAGGTGCAGCCCTTTATTCTGTTTGTTATCCCGCGAATCAAAAATTCCTATGATTTCCGCTTGTATCATATCCGTATTCACATGGCTGGTATCATATCCCATGCTTTCCATGTCCTCAAGGATTGGCTGCGAAAAACGCATCTGTATTGTATCGCCAAGGTGCAGAGAATTTTTATTTGCCAATTCTTTGTGTATTAAAACTTTGCGTTCATCGCTTTCCCTGATATGCCTGCCTGAAATAACCGTTAGTATCCCTTCAGAAAACAGCTCGTCGCTATCTGACGTCACATTGCTAACAAGCGTGCCTGCGTGTTCAAAGCCGGGGCTGACGAAGCAGCCATCGCCATCCGTTTTTACAGATAGAGGCGTTCCGTGATCACTTGCGAATTCCACCGGAACAGCGTTTGAGATCAAGCGGTAAGCGGCAATATCATCCCTGGCTGAAATCTCGGTGATTCTATCAAGCGTCAGTGATCCCGGCGCATTATACGCGTTTACAATAAATTCCCTGCTAAAATCATTCTTCATTTGCTCAATGCTAGTATTCGCTTGCGCGGCAACGGAAACAACGGTCAGTATCAGTATAAATACAGTGGTTAGCAGCAGAATCAAAAGAATACTCCTGCTTTTTTTCCTTAAAACATATCGGCTTGCACATTGAATAAAGTTCATAGATACTTCCCTCAATTCGTTTTTTCAAAAATCGTTTTTGGCGGTGCGTACAAAAGCAAGGCGTCGGATACGCATATCGATGCAGCCAGCAAACAGAGATTCGTGACAATGATCTGAACTACCGTCACTGTTTGGATATCATTTACAGTGATATGGATCGCTTGAAATAGTTTGCTGGATATTAAGTAATTACCTGTAAAATATGCGGCGGCTATGGATATACCTGCCGGTATCATGACCTCTATGATGTGCTGCAATACGATTCTGTTTTTCGTAAATCCGAGCGAAAGTAATATTGCTATTTCGTTTTCCCGCATTTTAGTTTGAAGCATTAAGATAAGGGTGATAACCAGGAATCCTGCGAAAATGATTACCGCGTTCAAAACAAAAAACTGATTTGATACGGCCTTGACTGAATCAGCGTCGATCAATGATGTATCCGCTTCATTAAACAGCACATATTTGTTCCAATCGATATCCAGCCTTTGGGCTTGCGCGAAAATCGCTGTCATCTGATCCGGCCGGTCAACAAAAAATTTTACGCTGACGATTCCCTGTTTCCCATCATCCAGAGCAAGCGCCGTACCGCAATCCACATAAATGAAATTTTCGCTTAATTCTGATGGGAATAATTCAGTTTCACCTGCTTCATCCGGTTCAACCGTATTTTCATATATACCGGATAGGACAACCTCCGTTCCGGACGTATCGCCCGGCGTTGTAATTGTCAGCCTATCTCCTATATTCAGATTGTTCTGCTTTGCGAATTGGGCATTTACCATTGCTTCACGCTGTGAATCTGGTGTAATGTGTTTGCCTGCCGTTAAATTTATTATTGAACCTAAGTATAGGTCAGAATCAGATACCCCTCTTATGGAAGCTGCGTCATCCTCCTCCGCCGGAACATTATAAGCAGCTAATTCCAGCGGGCTGCCGTTATGATCGGATATTTTTCCCGATAAAAAGGCATAATGGGCTGCATATGTTTTTATTCCATCGATGATCATAATTTTTTCAATTACTTCGTCGGTAATCAAATGTGGTACAGACATAAAGCTGATCGTACTTCCTTCAACCTCGACGGTTTCCTGGTCTGTCTCATATTGCGAATCAAGATAAAAATAATCCAGCGGTTTTTGTTCCAGATCCGCCAAAGCATCATCTGCGGCTTCCCGAATGGAAATGATAGTGAACGCCATCACATTTATTGCAAAAAATACAATCAGAATCAAAAACGCACGTGATTTTTTGCGTGTTAAGTATTTAACCGCTAACGATATTCTGTTCATGTATCCGCTCCTTTTTCATATAAATTATTATGAGATAACAATAGCAAGAAAAAGTATGGAAAAAATATGGAAGTGGTATGATTTTGGTATTTATTTTCATTTTCTGATGATAAGTATTCCTTCTTACCCGATGTGGTTTATGAATCACTTAGTCCATGGCATAAAAAAAAGAACGTCCAACTCAGAACGTCCTTTTGAATCCTGTCTGCTTATACTGGCATGGTTCCAACCCCAGAAGTGAGGTGAATCAAGGTTTTCCATATAAACAATTCAACAGAAAATGATTTTGAATACATGAATGCAACAGAAAATGATTCTGAATACATTAATGCAGCAGAGAATGGCTGTGAATATAAAACTCCTCCTGGCTCGGCTGGTATTTCTTTTCCATTTTTTCCAGCTTATCGTCAAAGCGCTGTGCTTCCTCTTCGTCAAAATGCATGAGCGGACTATCGTAGTAGAACCATTTTCTTCCGTCTAAAGCACCCTCTCGGAGCTCTTTTACCAACATCGCAGCCGGATACGATCCGTCCTCAAGACAGACATTGTATTTTTTACAGCTCTTAAATCCACGGCTGACATAATTGCCCGGATTTCCGAATATTACAATCACATCGTAACCAAGTGCAGCCGCCTGTTCTAAAGAATACTCGATTAACATTTTTCCATATCCCATCCTTTGGCAGCCGGGCAAAATGCTGACCGGGCCAAACGTGAGGATTTCCTTTTCTTCTCCGGTTTCATCAACCAGTTTCGCTTTCGTATACATGATATTTCCTATCATTTGACCGTCTAATTCAATCACAAAATCTAATTCCGGCAGAAAATCTTCATGCTGCCGCATGATATGAACCAGATAATGTTCTGCACATCCCGGAATATATAGGTTATAAAAAGCTTTTCTGGTGATTTCCTCCACTTTTGTGTAATCTGCTTCCCGCTCATTTCTGATCTTTATCATAGATAATTCTCCTTTTATACTATTTATAGCCCTTCAGTTAAAGCAGACAAAATATCTGTTATCTCATAATTTTTACTTTCGACATGAATGCAGCATCCTTCCGGCATCAACCTTATGACCCTATTTTCCAATTCCATTCTGCGTTTAAAATGTGTGATAATGTCATCAAAATTTGAAACACCATGCTTTTTACCATAATTTGAGCTGCTTAGATAACTCATCAAGAGAGGATACCACACTTCCTCCCCTTGTTCATTTACCCGTTCCGCCCTTATATTTTTAATGCAATTTTCAATATCCCTAGGTATCATGCGGACCAATTTGAATTTCGGCATATCAAGCATCGATATTATTTCTTTATAAAATTCCTCAATTTGCTGTTCGCTATACATGGCAAACAGCATCAATTCTTCCATTATATTTTGAAAAAAAGAGTATTCGAATAGATTTCCGCACGAACGAAAATCATGGATTCTTTGCATCACAATGCTTTTGAATTCCAAAGGATTTTTTCTTCCGCCGTAAATTTCGTATTTTTCCATGTATTGATAAAATTGATAATTTTCAGTACAGACTTTTAACAGCCACAGCGCTCCCCCAGACCACCAGATCGTAGCCAGACTCTGTCTTGACCGTCTCCTTGACATCTCCGGCAGTGAACATGCATAGATACATCCGATTCATACGGTATCTCGCATATGAATATCGAATTTCACTATTGTTTCATTATACCGTTTTATAAAAAATAGAACAACATTAAGATATATAAATAATTATATTCTTCACATCCCCCTTCGCGGTACCTCGTATGTACTTTGTACGTAACCGATCACGGGACTGGCATACAAACGTCGCAGGACTGGGACACTGTCTGAGCCGAATGGCAAGTAGTGTCCCGGTCCTGCGACTAATAGCTTCGCACCCCTTCAGGGTGATCCATTCTCAGGTCCGCCGATGCAATTTGAATCCCATTATCTTTAAGCCTGATCTCCGGTATCCGTCGGTCCCCCGCACAGTTCCGGCACCGGAACCGGGCGGTCCGCCAGGATACATCCATAGAGATATTCCTCATCAAAGGAAAAGTCCAGCTGAAACGTGGCATTGGTTTCATTTTTTACCTTCAGGTCCAGCCAGCCCTCGCTGACCGTAGCATCCACCCAGCTGGGGACCCCTGATTCCGGTACCGGGAAGCTGTGTTTCGCATGGTTATGATGCTCCACCACAGATAGAGGCGTGTGCTGGAAAAGCCAGTAGAGCAGATTACTCAGCTGGCACAGCCCTCCCCCGTAGACCCCCTGGATCTCGCCGTGCACCAGGCAGAGGCCGTCTTTATAGCGCTCCTGCCTGTCCGCGTACCGGGCCAGCTGCCAGAATGAAAAGGTCTCGCCCGGGCGGATCAGGATGCGGTCCATGGTTTTCACAGCCAGCTTCAGATTATGGACCTTGTTATATTGATACTGGATATCATATCCTGTATTCGGATTGATCAGCAGCGAATGCGTCTCGAAGATCAGATGGGGCAGCAGGCCTTCTTCCTTCGTATGACTATAAACTGCCTTGTCGAATCTCATTTTCAGGTAGAACAGGAATTTTCTCTGTTTCTGCCGCAGGGGCAGAAGGAAGGGAAATAGCTCCGTCAGCCGTTTTCTTTTCATGATACAGCGCCTCCCTTTTCCTGCTCCTTCCGGTTCAGGGCCTGCATGCCGTCCTGACGTCCGACGCCGAATAGAATACTGACTGCCATAACCACCAGCATGGCGAAGGAGTAGAATACGAACGGGGTAATCTGCCCTGCCGTCAGCGGAGCCGAGCTGTCAGCCGCGAATCCCAGGGTATAGATAATCGCCGGTGTCCATGGCATACAGTATACAAGTGTATTGGACTGAGCATCCAGCAGATTTGCTGTCCGGTACGGGCTGATTCCGAATTTCTGGGAGATGGGCTTCGCGAAAGAAGCGCCTACCGCCAGGATCGCCGGGGCGTTTAGCCCCATGATGGCCGACAGGCCGATCACCATCAGGGAAATCACGACTTCCGCAGCCGCCGGACCTTTGGCGATACGGCTGATGACACCCAGAAGCTTCAGATCCCCGTGTCCGGCCCGCATGATCGAGGTCGCCCCGAAGAGCAGCAGTGCCAGCACACAGACCTGGATCATACTGCTAAGCCCCGTATACAGCACACCTCCCACCGTCCGGTCCAGCCCTTCCCCTGACACAGAGAACAACGCAGGTATGGACGCCTGGGCTGCGTCGATCTGCACGATATCGATCAGCCCCGCCGCCACAGCGACCGCCCCGGCAGCCACGATTCCGATACTGGTGGCGATGATAATATTTCCCGTCCTGGCCGCTATGATAATCGTCAGGATTACCGGAAGGAACATGAACAAGGTTTTTGGATCATAAGCATAAGAACCCGCTGGCGCACCGGACTGGTTCAGCACGATTCCAGCCACCGTGATCGCCAGAATCGTAAGGGCCGCAGCCGCCAGCGCGTATTTAAGCCTCGAGCGCACGACTCCCGGCACATCCACGCCCTGGGAAGCGGCGGAGCAGATCGTCGTATCTGAGATGGGGGCCAGATTATCCCCAAATGCCGCTCCCGAGATGATCGCGCCGGCCAGAATTCCCGGATGAGCTCCAAGAGCCAGGCCAGCCGGATAAAGAACTCCCATACCTGCGGCGATAGTCCCGAACCCGGTACCAGACGCCGTGGCAAAGACCGCGGAGGCGATAAATGCGATCACAGCGAAGAGAATTCCATTGACACCAATCCCCGCTGCCAGACCTGCCACTCCCGCTGCCAGGCCGGATTCCCGAAGGATTCTGGAGAATACTCCCGCGAACAGCCAGCAGACCACCGGCACGATGGCTTCTTTGCTGGCCATCCCATCGATCATGGCGTCCGCATAATGCTTTTTATCCTTAGCCAGAAAGAAGGAGAGCAGAAGGCCCAGAAACGCGGGCAGCCACAGCGCCCCGTCTGAAATCGACCCAAAGTAAAATGTCGTAATGACAATACACACAATGAAGATGACGAACGGCAGAAAGGAGACCCATTCTCCGCCGTAAAATTCTAGTTTTTCCCTCTCATTTGTCATAAATATCCCCCTCTAATCAATGATGTTCTGCCAGAACATAGTGATAATAAACCCATCCGCGTTGTTACCGGATACCGTACAGCTGCAAAGCTCCGGGCACGGTATTTTAACCGGCTCACCGCCCGCTTCCACAGTGAAAATCTCGTAATGTTTTCCATGAAGATCGATGAGCAGGTGATTTCCGTCATATGGAAACTTTTTCAGGTAGGCCAGATATTCCTCCAGTGTAAAATTATGCATCTGCATCAGGGATGCGTGGGGCCTTCCTACATAGCGGAAATGCCAGGGCTCCTGCGCCACGCCGGTAATCGTTTCCTTGCGCTTCTGGTAGCGCTCCACGAAGCCATATCTGGGGGCCAGCTGCCGAAAGAGCTGGCAGATTCCCGTATAGGGAAATTCCGGCGCTATAAAATCAATGTCCGGCAGATTCTCCGCCAGGTCAATGGCCAGGCCGGTCTGATGCTCACTGCCGTCGGGAGGTGCCACGTATTTTACCGTGTATTCTTTCCCATTTTCCTCCATGGAACTGCGGTATATGTCTTCCTGGTCCTCTCTGGTCCGGAATCCGCTGACCGGTACGATCTGCGCTTCCGCCTCCAGATCCCGCAGCAGTTTCCCAAGGCTTTCCACCGCTTCTTTTTCCAGCAGAATATCGGGATAATCCGGGCGGACCGGCTTTAAGGATACTTCCTTGCGCTCCGGCGATACCGGAAAGCTTCTGTTGACCAGGATCAGACTGCCTTCTGTTATATTTTCCTTTTTTAATGTGATTGTTTTCATTTATACCTCCAGCGCCAGCCCGGCCAACCGGTCCAGCATCTCTTCGAAGGAAATACCCACGTCCTTTAACATGCTCGGATATCTGCTGACGGCAGTCAGTCCGGGTATGGTGTTTACTTCATTGAATACCACGTCACCATCCGGGGTCAGGAACATATCCACTCTTGCAAAACCTTTGCAGTTAAGCGCCCGGTAGATGATCGCGGCGGTTTCCCTGATCTTAGCGGCGGTCTCGGCGTCGATTCTGGCAGGCATATGGATCTTAGCCTCTTTGCGGTGGTATTTTTCCTGAAAATCGAAGAAGCCTCCGGGGCATTCGATCTCATCCACCGTTCCGATCACCAGCTTCAGGTTGCCCAGAACGGAACATCCGACTTCAAAGCCGGGGATCTCTTCCTCGATCACCACTTTATCATCCACCCGGAAAGCATTTTGAACCGCTTCGTACAGGCAGGCAGCATCGGTTACTCTGGTAATTCCGAAGGAGGAACCGGCTTTCACCGGTTTGACATACAGAGGATAGCGGAAGGTCGATGTACAGTGGGTCAATTTTTCATGTTCTAATTCTTCATAAAGAACCACGGAGCGGGGTACCTTTACTCCAGCCGCCTGTACTACCGTATGGGCAATGTCTTTATCCATGCCAATCGCGGAGCTTAAGGTATCGCAGCCAACCAGCGGAATGCCAGCCAGCTGGATCAGCCCCTGCACGGTGCCGTCCTCCCCATTTTTACCATGGAGAACCGGAAAGGCCAGATCCAGAGGGGTCTTCAGCGTGCTTCCCTTGCGGAATTCAATGAGGCAGTGCTGTGTCCGGTCCGGAGAAATGATCGCCGGTGTACAGTCCTGCCCATTGCACCAGGTGTCTTCCAGGATTTTCTCCGCATCTCCCCTGAAACGGTACCAGCCGCCCTGCCGGGTAATTCCCACCGGGATAACCAATGTCATTTAGTTAAGACATTATAAAAAGCAGAACCTTTTTAAACATCAAATAATGAATACGAACGTTCAAATTAAGTACTCTATTATGCATCACAATAAGACAGATTGCTATCTGTCTCAAAAAGGTGTATATATTAGATGATGTTTATACAGCTCTGTATAGAAAACTAACGGAAGTCTTATGGCTGACAT
>NZ_JAWDIY010000021.1:0-94318 GCF_032380655.1 Diplocloster hominis
TTCCTTCAGATTCCATTTCGCAATGGACACCCTTGCCTTCGGCTATATCCTTCCCACTACCGGGCGGATTCCGGACTTGCACCGGTTAGAAACGTGCGCCGCCAGGCGCACCAAAAAAAAAAGCGCCTTATCCAAACCTGACCATGTTTGGATAAGACGCTTTTCATTCACTTCCATTTATCTGTATATAAGAACAATTACCAAAAAGTCTTCATCGCTTTTCTGGTACACAGGGCGAACCAAACCAGTGCCGCGAAGAAAACAATCATCCCCAAAAAGAGCGCGCTCCCGATCTGGAGAACAAAATCATTGATCAGGCAGATTCCCCCGTACACCGTGGTAAACAGGGCGAATATCAGCGTTCTGGGCCCCATGTAGGCCAGATATCCCGGTAGATCCTTGCATTTCTTCATATCCACATCTTTGGAAACTAAAAAACCGGTTTTCACTTCCCCTTTGACCTTCATCAGGTACCACGCATACAGGCAGTAAATACCGCAGCCGAATACGATTACGTCCAATAATACAAACATACTGTCCATATCTTTTACATCCCTTCTTATTTTATTCCCAGATAGTTCTTCACGGTATTCTGCATCTGGTCTGTGTCGCAGACATCCCTGTGCAGTACCGGAGCGCTTCGGATATCCTCGATCGCCTGGGGCACGGGAACCCTGGAAATTTTCTCCAGTTCGTCTACCAGTTCAAAATCTGTCATAGCATCATATTTCGGATCAATGGCATCCATAACGCTTCTGGTGAATTTGTACGGGCTGGCCGTGGAGGCTATCACCGTTTTTTTCTCATCACCGGTGTCCGCCTTGTATTTTTTATATACTTTGGCCGCCACCGCGGTATGAGGATCGATCACGTATCCGGTATCTTCATAGATCTGACGGATAACACCGGCGGTTTCTTCCTCTGTGGCGAAATTACCGTAAAAATCTTTCAGCTGGGAACGCATCTCATCCGTAATCTCGTATTTTCCACTGGCTGAGAGTTCCTGCATCAGCGCCCGGTTCTTCTGGGCGTTTGCTCCTGCAATTTTATAAATCAGACGCTCCAGATTACTGGAGATCAGAATATCCATAGACGGGGATGAAGTAAGTACGAACTCCCTGTTTCTGTCATAATCTCCGGTCATGAAGAAATCAAACAGGACTTTGTTTTCATTGGAGGCGCAGATCAGTTTATCGATCGGCAGTCCCATCTGTTTCGCATAGTAAGCCGCCAGTATATTTCCAAAGTTACCGGTGGGAACCACCACGTTAATTTTTTCATTCTCCGCGATCTGCCCATTTGCGAAAAGTTTCGCGTAGGCATAGACATAATATACGATCTGCGGTACCAGCCGGCCAATGTTAATGGAATTCGCGGAAGAGAACTGATACCCCGCCTGTTCCATCAACGCTGCCAGGGCCTTATCGTTGAACATGGCCTTCACACCGTTCTGGGCGTCATCAAAATTGCCGTGTATCCCGACAACGTATGTATTATCCCCCTTCTGGGTCACCATCTGTTTTTCCTGAATGGGGCTGACACCGTTCTTCGGATAAAAGACGATAATCTTCGTTCCGGGAACATCCGCGAAACCTGCCAGCGCCGCTTTTCCGGTATCCCCGGATGTGGCCGTCAGAATCACGATCTCGTGGTCCACCTGATTCTTCTTTGCCGCGGTTGTCATTAAATGAGGCAAAATCGACAGCGCCATGTCTTTAAACGCGATCGTGGAACCGTGAAACAGCTCCAGATAATAGGCGCCGTCCGCTTTCGTCAGCGGAGCGATTTCCTCTGTATCGAATTTACTGTCATACGCACTGTTGATGCAGTGCTTTAACTCTTCCTCGGTATAGTCCGTCAGATATAACTTCATGACTTCGTAAGCCGTCTCCTGGTAGCTCATACGCGCCAGTGCATCTAAGCCTGTTAAAAGCTTCGGGATCTCCACCGGGACAAATAACCCGCCATCATCGGCAAGTCCCTTTAAAATAGCCTCAGACGCCGTCACAGTGATATCCGCAGTTCTCGTACTTTTGTATAGCAAATCCATACTTCCCATCCTTTTCTCTGCATCGGTTTGTTCGATTTTTGATATCATATCTTTCAGCATTATATCACACTCCACTACCTCGTACAAGTAAAAAGAACCTCAGAATCAAGCAGAATCAAAGTC
Organism: Diplocloster hominis; assembly: GCF_032380655.1. Lineage (NCBI taxonomy): Bacteria > Bacillati > Bacillota > Clostridia > Lachnospirales > Lachnospiraceae > Diplocloster > Diplocloster hominis. Next base: position 2,174 of record NZ_JAWDIY010000021.1, read on the forward strand.
TCAGAATCAAAGCCTCGGAATCAGACCCTCGGAATCAGACCCTCGGAATGAAAACGCAATCAAAACGGATTCAAAACGCGAGACAGGATAAGCAAAATTGAAAACGGACGGCCAGCTTCCCGCCGGTCGTCCGTTTATGTTACATATTTATCTAATAAAATGTATCCTTTACAGTATCCCTTTCACATGCCCTTACGGGCGGGATCACAGCTTCCGCTGCTCTAAAAGGTATAAAATTCATGTCCACCGTAAGCCTGCAGCCATTGCAGATTGTTGTCAAACCAGCTCATATTTGTGGGATCTGCAAAGGATCTCGCGGAAAAGAACAATGCACCCTGCGAATAATCCTCTCCCTCCAAAGCTCTGTCCACAGCCTCAATCGTACTTTCTGTGACCGTCACTTTTTCAAGCCTTCCATCAATCGTGGGTGAGAATTGAGCCGTTCTTCCATTCTTCTGGAACACGACTTCGGTTACCGTATCCGGGAACCTGGGATGATTCACCCTGTTGATAATGACATCTGCAACCAGGATCTTTCCTTTGATATCCGAACCTGTTGCTTCCGCCTCTACGATTTTAAGTAAGTTCTCGTAATCGTCGCCGTTAAGTGGGATGACCTTCCGGCTCTTAGCTGCCTCTTCGGCAGTCTGCGTAACTACGTCTGCTGCTGATCTGGGTACTACCTGTGCGGCCTGTGGAGCCGCCGTATTACTCCCTGATTCCTCATCTTGCGGTGTCTCTATTAAAACCTGCGCTTTTGCTTCCGTAACACTTTCTTCTTCCAGCCCATCCTCCAAAGAGGTGTCCGCCTCGGCAATTCCTGTCGTAATAGCTTTGTTTTTACCGGCTGCGGCAAAGCTGCCAGAGTGGAATGCAACCATAGCCAAAATGATGGTACCTGCGGTAATAATGGCGCAGGTGCGGTAGCATTTCTTGGGTATTCCCTTTAAGAATCCCCAGACTCTGTGAAGAAACGAGTGTAAAGTCCGCATTTTTACGCCCCCTTCTATTCAATTTCTCATTCTGAAGCTTTCCTCCTTATCTCCCTCAAAAACCAGATTTGCGTCACGACATGTTTTGAATTATAAAAAATACACGTTTTAAAGTCAATAATATTTTCCAAAATTTGGTAATTACGTCCAGAAAGTAATTTGGGCCTATCTATTTCATGTAATTCCTTATAAATATTTACATTCATTTTTTAAGATTTTTATAAAACATAACTGTAATATTCCCAGCACTATATTAAGAACTTGTTAACTATTTTTTACACATTTTTAATATTTTATTCAATTTTTCAAAAAAAGCTACTGGAAATCATAGAAAAACGGTTTTATTTGCTTTCCTTCGTATGCCTGTATTCCAGATAATCCATAAAACGGCTTACCGCCTGCGACACGGATTTCTTATCCCTCATGGCAAGTCCGATCTTACGGTACGCCGGTATCTCCAATTCTTTGGCAATAATATGGTAAGGATTCCTGTGTAAAACCAGTTCAGGCAGAATACTGATCCCAAGCCCGGATTCCACCATAGACATAATGGCATAGTCATCCCATGTGGTAAAATGCACATTGGGTTTGATGCCGCACTGTTCAAAAATTTCAGAAATTTCAGCCTTCCCGCCTTTTTCCAAAAGCATAAAGGGGTACTCACTCAACGACTGGACAGGAAAATATTCCGCTTCCGCCAGCGGGTGGTCCTGGGGTAATATAACCAGTAACCGGTCCTGTTCCAAAAAGACCGTATCCAGTTCCAACTGTAGTGGGCAGCCGCAGAAAGCCGCAATCCACACGTCCTTGTATAATCCAGTTTTCAATTTCCGTATAATCCCCCAGCAGGAGCTCGTAGTCAATATTTGGATAGCTTTTTTGAAACTCCCCTATTATATTAGGAAGCCAGTGGGTGGCCACACTGGAAAATGTTCCGATTCGTATGATTCCGGATTGGAGCCCATGCAGCTCGTCAATCTGTGTCTGAAGCCTGTGATATTCATTGCAGATGCTTTGGGCGTACGGAAGAAGCGTAAGGCCGTCTGAGGTAAGATGAACCCCAAAACGTCCCCGTTCCAGCAATAAAACGTTCCATTCCCTCTCCAGATCATTTACCATGCGGCTTATGCCGGATTGAGAATAATTCAGTATTTCAGCTGCTTTTGTGAAACTCCCGTACTCATATGTTTTCACAAAGGCCAGGTATTTTTGTATATTCATATCCATGATTTTTGTTTCCTCCCTTATCCATCTGTTTTTCTCATTATTTTCATGATAAACATGCGTTTTTGTAATTATAAAGATTATGTTACACTACCAGCAGATGAGTTTCAATAAAAAGTAACTTTTAAGAAAGAGAGGATTGGAACGAGGTACGTGCTGTACAGGATAGGAACCGATATCGATTTCAGAAAGGATGGGATGGAATAAGATGGGATTATATAAAAACAGGATTGTAGTCAAAGTAGGGACATCGACGTTAACAAATGAACTGGGGAAAAGTGATTTTCGTTCCTTCGACCGGCTGGCCTGTGTGTTATCGGATATCCAGAATATGGGCTATGAGGTGATCCTTGTTTCCTCAGGCGCCATCGCCGTGGGCACCAGCAAACTACAAATGAAAAAAAGACCTGACAGTATGCGTTTAAAGCAGGCTGCCGCCGCCGTAGGCCAGTGCAGCATATGTTTTCTGTATGACAAATTTTTTAACGATTATGACAAAACCATCGCGCAGATTTTGTTGAACGCCGAGGATATGGAACATGAGGAAAAGAAAGAAAATCTGATCAATACGTTTAATGCACTGCTGGAAATGGATATCATTCCTATCGTGAACGAAAATGATTCCGTCAGCTACACCGAGATCGAATCGGAGGACCGGCTGTTCGGCGATAATGATATGCTCTCCGCTGTCGTAGCCGTGCTGTGCAAAGCGCAGAAACTGATTATTTTATCCGACATAGACGGTTTCTACGACCGTGATCCCCGGCTGCATCCGAACGCCCGATTGATCGAAAAAATAGAGCAGATCGATGAGAGCGTACAATTGCTGGCCGGAGGTGCCGGCTCAAGACGGGGAACAGGCGGTATGAAAACCAAACTGCAGGCGGCTAAACTGGCCACATCACAGGGAATTGATACCATCATAACAAATGGAAAAAATCCGGCTGCCTTGTATGATATTATAAAAGGTGAAAAAGCAGGCACGCTTTTCACCGGAAAACGCTAAATTACATCCGTTTCCTCTTATGGTAAATGTGTTTCTTCCTATTTATATGGGAACCGGAATCGACAAAATCCCTCTTCCGGGGAAAGCCCGGAAAGAGGGATTTTGTCATTTACAGCTCGTCCACCAGATAACCCGCGATATTATTCGCATGGTCTGAGATCCGTTCCAGATTGCTGATAATATCCAGGAATACCACTCCTGATTTTGCCTGGCATTCTCCGGTTGAGAGACGTTCGATGTGCTTGCTGCGCAGCTCTTCTTCCAGATCATCGACATCTTCTTCATATTTAACAACTTTGCGGACGTACTCCATGCTCTCTTCGCTCCGGGCCTTCAGCGCACTGCCCAAACTGTCCAGCACGATTTTCATCAGGTCCTTCATCTCTGTCTGCGCGGTATCCGAGAACAGGATATCATTATCCTTCTTAAAACCAGCCAATTCGGCAATATTTTCTGCGTGGTCACCCACCCGTTCCATATCGCTGATGGTATAAAACAAATCATTGACTACCTGATGCTGGTCCTCGGTCAAAGACAGATTGCTGATCTTCACCAGATATTCCGTAATGATTTTTTCCATATTATTGATGGATGCTTCTGTCTTAAACACCTGCTGTGCCTTCTCCGTATCGTTATTCAGCGCGGAGTCAAAGGCCAGGTTTACATTTTCATAAACCACCTCACCCATGTGGATGACCTCAGCCAGCACATTTTCAACCGCAAAAGACGGTGTCTCGAAAATACGGGGGTCCAGATGACGGAGCACGGCCTCGTCTTCCCCCTCTGTTACCGCAAGGGGTTCTGTCTTTTCCTTGATGATTACCCCTGAGAGCTTGACCAGATAATTCGCAAACGGGAACAGCAGTACGGTGTTCGTCACATTGAATACCGTATGGAAGATGGATATCTGCACACTGTTAATCGTTCCCGCCGCAAAGCTCGGCCTCAGGGAAAACAGTGTGAACATAATAATGCCGAACAGCACGGCTCCAATCACATTGAACAGCAGATGGATAACGGCCGCCCGCTTGGCTGTCTTATTCGCACCGGCACTGGAGAGCAGTGCCGTAACGCAGGTACCGATGTTCTGTCCCAGCGTAATGTAAACCGCAGAATTCCAGGTAACTACACCGTTTAACGCCAGTGTCTGAAGAATACCGACGGATGCGGAGGAACTCTGAATAATCGCGGTCACCAGCGCGCCGGCCAATATACCAAATACCGGATTGCTGCCCAATGTCTTAAATATGGTGGCGAAAATCGGCGCATCCTTGTACGGTGTGATGGCGCCCGACATAAAACTCAGGCCTATGAATAAAACTCCAAAACCGACAGCGATCTCTCCGATCTCCCTTTTTTTCTCCCCTTTTGTGAATATCATCATAAAAGCCCCGATACCGATGATCAACGGAGCTATGAATTCAGGCTTAAAGAATGCTCCCCACTCACTCATGGATACGATCCAGGCCGTAACCGTGGTACCGATATTCGCGCCCATGATAACGCCGACTGCCTGCGTCAGATTCAAAATACTGGCGTTTACAAAACCAACCACCATAACCGTCGTGGCGGAACTGCTCTGGATGATGGCCGTTACCAAAGCACCCACTATTACAGCCAAAATACGGTTGTTAGTCAGGAAACCCATCAACTGTTTCATTTTGTTTCCGGCAGACTTCTGGAGACCGTCGGCCATAACATTCATACCATACAGGAACATACCTAAACCGCCGACAAACCGAAACAGCATCTCTATGTCTTCAAACGACATATTCCCTGATCCCTCCTATTTTCATAATATGCACATACATTTTAATTTTACTAAAGATGGATGTTATACGCAAGGCTAACTTTTTAAAATTACAAATTTTTGTCAAAGGATGAAAAAAATACTAGTGTAATGACGAAATTTCTCCATATACTATTCTCGTAACAAACAACACAAAAAACAGATCAACAACAAAACCAAATGGAAGATCTGTAATTCAAGGAGGAATTTATTATGTCAAATCGTTCTTCTAATCATGCAGTAGTACCGGAAGCTAAAGGAGCTTTAGACAGATTCAAATACGAAGTAGCCAGCGAACTTGGTGTTCCTTTGACTGATGGTTATAATGGTAACCTGACTTCCAAACAGAACGGTAGTGTCGGCGGTTATATGGTAAAGAAAATGATCGAGGCACAAGAAAGACAGATGGCAGGGAAATAAATCGTCGCCTGAAGTCAATCTCTGAAATGAAAATCTGACTTAGAGGGTTTGCTGTATGCGTAACGCTGCGGTAGGCCCTCTATTATCATTAAGGGCAGAGCGGGGCCTGGCATCTTTCAGCACCGGAATACCTTTACATAGAAATTTTCCCGGTACCCCGGCTTATATATTGGTTTAAGCGTCTCAGCAGGGGAGTATGTTCCGGAGCCGACAGGGTTTCATCTTCTTCGATCAGTGCAGCTGCGGCTTCGTTGGCTTGCTGGAGAACATTCACATCGGTGAAGACGTCTCCGATACGGAATTCCAGAAGGCCGCTCTGGCGGATGCCGAAGAGGTCGCCTGGGCCTCTGAGTTTCAGATCTTCGCTGGCGATATGGAAGCCGTCGTTGGACTGGTTTAATATATTTAAGCGTTTCATCGTCTGAGGCTGGTCGTTACCGCTGACGAAGATACAGTAGGACTGGTGGGCGCCCCTGCCTACCCTGCCCCGGAGCTGATGCAGCTGGGCCAGGCCGAAGCGCTCTGCATTTTCTACCATCATGACAGTGGCGTTTGGAACGTTCACCCCTACTTCTACTACGGTAGTCGAGACCAGAACCTGGATCTCACCGGAAGCAAAGCGCTCCATTATACTGTTTTTCTCAGCGGGCTTCATCTTCCCGTGGAGATATTCGATCGCAATGTCCGGGAGGCAGTCACGGAGGCGGCGGGTGTAGTCTATGACATTTTCCGCTTCGATAGATTCGCTCTCTTCTACCATGGGACAGATAATATAGGCTTGTCTGCCTGCCCTGATTTCCCGGGATATAAAATCGTAGGCTTTGGGACGGTAGCCGGTGCCCACGACACAGTTCTTGATGGGACGGCGTGTGGCCGGCAGCTCATTGATCACGGAGATATCCAGGTCTCCGTAGATGATAAGAGCAAGGGTCCGGGGAATCGGGGTAGCACTCATGACCAGCACATGAGGCTCTCTTCCCTTGTTTGAGAGTGTCTCTCTTTGCCGGACACCGAACCGGTGCTGTTCGTCAGTTACTACCAGGGCCAGATCCCGGTAATTCACTTTTTCCTGTATGAGGGCGTGGGTTCCGATGATGATGTCTGCTTCTTTGCTTTCAATCTGGCTGTAGACTTCCCTCTTTTCCTTTGCCGTCATGGAACCGGTCAGGAGAACCGGACGGTAGGACAGCTGATGGCTTGCGAAAAGACTGTTAATGGATTCATAGTGCTGGCGGGCCAATACCTCCGTGGGTACCATCAGCGCTCCCTGATAACCGTTACCGGCTGCCAGCATCAGAGCCAGAATAGCAAGGATGGTTTTACCGGAGCCTACATCTCCCTGAATCAGACGGCTCATTACTTTATGTCCTGTCATGTCGCTTTGGATCTCCTGCCAGACTTTTTGCTGAGCTCCGGTAAGAGCATATGGCAGGCCGGCGATGAGCTGATCGGTCTGGGCGATTCGTTTTATATCAAAAGCGTTGACGGATTCTACCGCCTCTTCCCTCATCCTTCGCAGGGCTAACAGAAACAGAAAGAATTCTTCAAACACCAACCGGTGTCTGGCCTGGACCAGGGCCTCCTGATCGGTTGGAAAATGGATGTTCTGAATAGAATAATTGTATTCTGCCAGATGAAATTCCTTTCGGATCTGCGCCGGCAGGAATTCGGCGTAGACGATCCCTGACTTAAGCGCCTGCTTTACTGCGCGCACGATGGCCGAATTGCTAAGGCCCGCTGTCAGGGCATACTGGGGCCGCATCGTACCCGCGATCTCCATATAAGCGGCTACGGTGAACAACTCCGGCTGATCCATGGTCAGATGGCCGTCTTTGCTGACGACACGGCCCCGCAGGATGTATCTGGAACCCTGCAGAAGCTGTCTGCTCAAAAAAGGCATATTGAACCAGGTTACCTGCAGGTCACCGCTGGGATCAGCGACCCGCACGGTTAATATCTGAAGATTTTTGACTTTTTTCTGCTGTACTCTGCCGTTTATGGCTACAGATACAGCCTGTACCTTTTCAGGGACCAGCTGGGCAACCGGAACAGGCGCCTCATAGATGTCATAGGCTCTCGGATAGTATTCCAGCAGATCTCCCACGGATATTACGTCTATTTTTCTGAATAACTGGGCTGTTTTGGGTCCAACACCTTTTAACTCCTCTACACTGCTTTCTCTTTCCATTTGAATTCTCCAGGCGGATGCTTTTTGTTATGTTTTCACATTTTCACATGTTTTTGTTCTGTTTCTCTTATAAATTATATGATATTTATATATAAAACAGGGGCGAACAGATGCTTTTGATCTCATCTTTTACGCCCCTGTACATTTATTATTCTATATCCATACAAGCCTGCACATTTATTATTCTAAATCCATACAAGCCTGCACATCTGATCTTTTGAATACCACAGCTGACATCCGATGCTTAATCCGTATATCCGAAACGGTATGACAGCCCCTGTCTCCAACAGATTAGCCCGGGATAGACAGACTATTCTACAGAAATCACATAGTAATAGATCGGCTGGCCGCCGGAATGCACTTCGATATCGTAGTCCGGATACGCATCTTCCAGCTGGGCCGCCAGAGCCTCTGCTGTCTCCTCACTGATGTCCTCGCCATAGTACACGCTGATCAGTTCCGTATCTTCATCGGTCAGCTTTGAGATCATATCAATGGTAACATCCTGAATATCTTTCCCTACAGACAGGATCTCATGATCTCCGATCCCCATTATGTCGCCTTCGCTTATCTCTTTCTCATCGATATGGGTATCACGGACAGCATAGGTTACCTGACCGGTTTTTACTTTCTTGATCTCTTCCAGCATCTGTGCTTCATTGTCCGCAGGAGATTTCTCCGGCACCATGTTGATGACCGCGGTGATTCCCTGGGGAATGGTCTTGGTAGGAACGACAATGATATCTTTGTCCTTACACAGGGCCTTGGCCTGATTGGCCGCCAAAATGATGTTTTTATTATTCGGAAGGATGAAGATATGCTCTGCGTTTACCTTATCGATAGCCTGCAGCATATCCTCGGTGCTGGGATTCATCGTCTGACCGCCTTCGATCAGATAGTCCACACCCAGCTCCCTGAATATCTCTCCAATGCCGTCTCCAATCGAAACGGATATAAATCCGATCTCTTTCTTCGGCATCTCCTGCTCTTGTTCTTCTTCTTTTTGCTGGGCCGCCACCTTTTCCGCATCTTTGATGAGTTTTTCCTGGTGCTCTTCCCGCATATTGTCTATCTTCATACTTGTGAGAGAACCGTACGTCAACGCCTTCTGGATCGCCAGACCCGGATCATTGGTATGTACGTGAACCTTCACGATACCATCATCCGACACGGCTACTATGGAATCCCCGATGGATTCCAGATAGGATTTGAATTCCCTCTCGGTCTCATGATCATAATGTTTTTCCAACAGGATGATAAATTCAGTACAGTAACCAAATTTGATGTCGGCTTCCGCCTGGGGTGTGATCTTCGTCATTCCTTTGGAGCCGGCAGATGTGTCTATGGTGTAATCGATCTCCTTGCCCAGGAAGCCGTCAAAGGCACCTTTTAACACCTCGACCAATCCCTGTCCGCCGGAATCTACCACACCGGCCTCTTTCAGGACGGGCAGCATATCCGGTGTCCTGGATAACACATAATCGGCGTGTTTGATAATTTCTTCAAAAAAGACGCTCAGATCATCCGTGGTACCAACCAATTCGGTCGCTTTATCCGCGGCGCCCTTGGCTACCGTTAGGATCGTTCCCTCCTTAGGCTTCATAACCGCCTTATACGCCGTTTCTACGGCTTTTTGCATGGCATTGGCCAGAATCATCATATCCAGCGTTTCGTAGTCCCTGATCCCCTTAGTAAATCCTCTGAACAGCTGGGACAGGATAACCCCGGAATTCCCCCGGGCTCCGCGCAGGGAACCGGAAGAGATCGCCTTCGCCACGGCACTCATATTACAGGTATCCAGATTTGAGACCTCTCTTGCGGCCGACATGATCGTCAGCGTCATATTCGTACCTGTGTCACCGTCCGGTACCGGAAAGACATTCAGTTCATTAATCCACTCTTTTTTCGCTTCCAGATTCTTTGCGCCGGCCAGAAACATCCGGGCCAGTATCTTCGCATCTATCGTATTTGTAACCACAACAAGTTCCTCCTTAAATTAATCTATCACTCGTACGCCTTCTACGAAGATATTGATTTTTTCGATTTCCAGGCCGGTGAATTCTTCTACTTTGTATTTCACCGTGCTGATCAGATTATCCGCCACCGCGGAAATGCTGACCCCGTAAGAGACAATGACATGGAAGTCCAGGGTGATTTTATTATCGTTCATTACTACATTTATGCCATGGGTCAGACTCTCTCTTTTCAACAGACGAACCAGGCCATCTTTCATATTCACAGCGGCCATACCGACAATGCCGAAGCATTCTATGGCATTGGCACCCGCATATTTGGCAATGACATCCGTATCAATGATTACTTCGCCCAATTGCGTATTCATATATCCTTTCATAGTAGTACCTCCACACTTATTTTCTGGCAGCCAGACATACTTCTCTAGCTTATCGTTCATATTATACCCTGTTTCTATAAAAAAAGAAATCCCAATCTACTTATTTTTCATACTTTTTTTATTTTTCGCTTGCCAAACACGGCTCTATCTGTTAAACTTATTAATGTTGCAAGTCGAAGTTTGACTTATTTTTCGGTGTTAGGAGGTGCAATTATGGCAAAATGCGATATCTGTGAAAAAGGCGCTCACTTCGGGCACAATGTGAGTCATTCCAATAGAAAAACGAACAAAATGTGGAAATCCAACGTGAAACGCGTGAAAGTAAACGTAAACGGAGCAGCAAGAAAAATGTATGTGTGTACTTCTTGCCTGAAGTCCGGACGAGTAGAAAGAGCTTAAGATTGTAATGAAGGGCCGCTTGATGAGCGGTCTTTTTTTATTTCATAGGAAAGTGCTGCTATGAAATAAAAACCCTCCGCGGGGACCGCACTGCGGCGGCAAGTAAGATGCCGCTTACGCGGCCTGCTGCATGCAGAGAGTTTCGCAAGCGAAACTATGATGTGCTTCTCTCTATAATAATATTTCAGCTGCAGAAGAGGTTATAGCCCAGGATCAGAAACAGGGCTACCAGGAGCAGCCCTAACAGTCTGCTGGCTAACAGGAGCATGACAAGCATACCGATTCCCATCCAGAATAAAATGAAACCGATCATTCTTCTCATATCCCACCAACTTCTCTCCTGCATTTGCTTTATTATATGCAGGAGCCATTCATTTCACCACTCACTCTCCGGATAAACATGATAAAACACCGCTGTTTCAGGGATATATTTCCTCGTGGAGGGGATATCATTGACGGCGGTGTTTTTTATTATTTTTATATTTATGGGTACGTTAATCTCTGGTTTAATCCATCTCTGTGTACGCGGAGATGTCTTCGTCGTCTAAGGGGTCAGAATCGGTCTCGTCAGCGGAATCCTTGCCGGAGGTGAATTTGTTGACAAAATCGGGTACCATATCCAGAATCTTGGTCAGGCTGTCCTGATTTTTTACGTTTACTAACTTTGTGGTTCCGTTGGAAATGACGAGAACCGCACTGGGCGCGATCTTACCACCCATTCCGCCACCGCCGTTGTTTTTCTTGTCTTCGGCGAATGCTCCGGCTGCTACGCCGAAGGTAACGTCCACCAGAGGGAGTATGATGGTATCGCCTACGTGGATCGCGTCGCCTACCACCGTTTTTGTTGTGATAAAATTGTCCATTCCTTTGAAAAGTGACTCCATTGTGCTGTTGAAACTATTGTCTGCCATTTTTTATACCTCCTTTGATCTGAATCGAGTAATGGTCATGCGGATATTTTTATCCCGGTAAAGCCTGAATACAGACAGCAGCAGGATGATCATCCGCACTCTGCCTTTCAGATAAAGCTCTCCTTCCAGAACCGCCTGCTCAAAGTCCGGAAGTATCTTTATATTATCCCGGTACAGGCTGTAAAAAATACTGATTACCCCTAACGCGATACCGGTGTCCGCCGGATCTCCCAGGCCAAAATGTACATAGCCTTTCATTTTCTGCGGCCGGATGTGCTTCAGAATCTTCCACAGTTCTCCTTTTCCGGCGGTTAGTGCTGCTTTTGTCTCTTCCTCTTTTAATACTTTTCTGTAGTATCCGATATTCTCTTTTACGTTCCTAATTTTACCACAGAATTCCATGATTGTATATTTGATCTTTTGGAACAGGGCCTTTAGGTTTGGAATGATATTTTTGACAGCCTGGATCAGGCGTTTGAACCAGTTCCTTTTCTGCCTTGCACTTTCTCCCTCTGCTTCCCTGCTTGTTATACCCTGCAGTGAACTTGACACGCCTGAGTCATCAGAAGGATAAGGCTTATCTTCCGGCTTATTTGATTCATTCGCATTACCTGAATTATCCAGTCCGTCTGGTCCATCCGTGTTACGCCATTCTTTTTCTGTTCTATAAGGGACATGTCCAATATCAGGTGTTTTAGAATCATCAAACGGCAGCTCAGGAATTTCTGTATGCTTATCCCGGGTATCGTAACTATCCGGTAATGCGTTGCTGTTCTCTTGCTTTCGGTCCTTTTTCTTTCTGGTCTTTTGCTTTCTTGGCGGCTTGTCCTCTTTTGCCTCCAGTCGAATCGGTATGCCAAAGATTCGGAGCTTAATGGATGCCTCGCCGTCTTCATAGAGAACTTTACCGCTGACCACATGCAGGAACCAATGGATATGGCCCATTGCTGTTATTTCCCCATTTTTTTCCACTCTGCCCCGGTACCTCACGGGGACCAGCAGAACCGAAAGCGCAAGCAGCAGGAGAAGTCCAACAATGCAAGCCAGCAGAATACCTATAATTTTAAGTATTACCAAAATAATATGTAGCATAACCTCACACCTGCCACTTTGTCATCTCTTTATTTTTTGTCTCCGTTGTATATAATCCCGGACTTTAAAATCCCCGGTTTCCTGGTATACCTGGAGCAATATGCGGGCGGCGGTCTCCACCGCCTCATCATATCCCCTGGCTATCCCTACGATAAAGGGCCTCTGCTTTCGGAAAGCCGGCTGCAGCATCAGGGAACTGTGAAAAATATCCAGCAGATCCACCCCGTTGGAAGCCAGCGTGATCAGATAGATATCCGTCATTCCAGCACCGTGTTTAATTTTCCAGATGATTCTGTTTTTCTTTTTTTCCGCCAGTTCCCCCACGTAGAGATCTCTGTACCAAATCATACATTATCCTTTCCGTATCTGCTGCTATTTTAAACGCTTTTCCAAAGCGTCCACAACTTCTTTTAACACCTTTACCCTGGCATAGTATTTGTCATTGCCCTCCACGATAATCCAGGGCGCGTAGGTTGTAGAGGTCCGGATCAGCATCTCGTCCACCGCTTTTTCATAGAGATCCCATTTTTCCCGGTTTCTCCAGTCCTCTTCCGTGATCTTCCACTGCTTCGCCGGATTCCCCTGTCGTTCCTTGAACCTGCGTTCCTGCTCATCCTTATCAATATGCATCCAGAATTTCAGTACAATGGCTCCGGCATTATACAGGTTCTCTTCGAACTGATTGATTTCTTTATATGCTCTCTGCCATTCTTCCGTCGTACAGAAGCCCTCGATTCTCTCAACCATCACCCGGCCGTACCAGGTTCTGTCATAGATGGCTATATGGCCGGCCTTGGGCACGGACTGCCAGAACCTCCACAGATAATGGTGGGCGTTTTCGATATCATTAGGCGCAGCTGTAGGATTCACCATATAACCGCGGGGATCCATATGGCTGGTCAGGCGCTTGATCGCTCCGCCTTTTCCGCCGGCATCCCAGCCTTCAAATGCCAGCACCACCGGAATTCTTTTTTTATAAAGAGCGCTGTGTAACAGACCGATCTTCTTCTGCAGCGCATCCAGCTTTTCCTTGTACTCCTCTTTGCTATAAGAAAGGGAAAGATCTACCTGGCTTAACATGGAGGATTTCAGGATCGCCGGCGATTTTCCATTGACCGGCGCATTTTCAGTCAGCCTGGCATCCTTGTCCGCCTTCTGATCCGCCCTTTTTTTATTCTCCAGCGCTTCTTTTAGACATTCTACCACAACAGTTATAATTTTAACAGTGGCAAATTCCCGGTCCATAGCTTCGATGATATTCCACGGCGCATAGTCAGTATCGGTTTTCTGCAGCATTTCTTCATTCATCTGCAGGTATTTTTTATAATGTTTGTTCCTCTTTAAGTCTCCCCCGGACACTCTCCAGGCCGTCTCCTTGGAATCCCTCAGCCGCTCGAACCGTTTCTTTTGCTCTTCTTTCGTAATATACAGGAAGAATTTCAGGATCGCGGTACCGCCTTCACTTAACATCTCTTCAAAATTATTAATTTCCTGGTAAGCCTTCTCCAGTTCCTCTTCCGGAGTAATGCCGTCAAACCGGTCAATCAGGACCTTCCGGTACCAGCTTCTGTCAAAAATGGCAATTCTGCCTTTCTCGGGGGTCTTTGTCCAGAATCTCCACAGAAACGGCCTTAGTTTTTCTTCCTCCGATTCCCCATTAATCGCATGTACATGGAATCCTCTGGGATCCAGGCTCTGTATCAGCTGATTGATCAACGTCCCCTTGCCGGCCGCGCCCAGGCCCTCGAACACAATCATAACCGGGATTTTTTCATTTTTACACTCCCGCTGAAGTTCGGAGAGTTCCGCGGTTAACCCCTCCATCGCTTCCTTATACTCTTTTTTTCCCATCTTTTTCGTCAAATCAATCTTCTCCAACATAGGCCCTTCTCCTTTTCTTATCTATGATTATGACCACTATATCTATTATTTTACCAAAATAAACCAAATAATCATAGAACTTCATAAATAATTAATGGATTTGCGGAGGGGGCTTTGGTGACTAAGGGCCGGGAAGAGAGGGGAAGGGCGTGCCCGGCGGCAGTTGATTGGAACACTGATGCGGGGTGCGGCTGGATACCGGGTAAAAGTATGACGCCGGGGTTCTTAAGTGGCTCGTTGGACGAGCATGTGGACTTTGCCGCCTGCAGGATATCTTTCAGATGCAGTTCAGCTGCCATATGCCCGCCCGGGGAGACACTTATGAACCCCGGCGTCGTGCTTGTAACCTTATTATTCCATGATCTCGATCAGTTCTCTCCGATAATCGGAAAAAGATTCGGCTCCTTCTTTTGTTACCTGGAAGCCGTCTTCAAAACGGACTCCCATCTTGTTCTCGTTGTCTCCCAGATAGACACAGGTACAGAAAGTCATGCCTTCCTCCAGCAGGAAATCGGAGTTGGACTCGATCCAGGGATACTCCCCTTCCATTAATCCGGTTCCATGACAGGGACCGTACAGGATGTGCTGTTCCTGGCCCAGCTCTTTGATGGCTTCGTAGTGGGCGTCACTTACCGCTTTTGCATTGACTCCCGCGCGGGCTGTGGAAAGGATCGCTTTTTGACCGGCCAGACTGGCTTCTATCAGCTGTTTCTGGGCTTCGGTGGCTTTTCCCATAACTACAGCTCTTCCAATCGTCGACGCGTATCCCTGATAGCGGGCTCCGATCTGGATGTGGACCAGATCACCGGGCTGAATGACTCTGCCGCGGCAGCGGCCGATCGCCAGATTTGAGCCTTCACCGGCTAAAACCCAGCAGGGATAGGCTTCCCCTTCTGCGCCTTCCTCGAACATGACGCTTACTGCGATGCCGCGTACCTGCTCCTCCGTCATTCCAACACGGATGCTGTCCAGCACCTTTCTCATGGCACACTGCGTAATCCGGTAGGCCTCTTTCATACAGGCTATCTCCGCCGGGGATTTGATCGCGCGCAGCTTGGATACCAGAAGGTCTGCCTTGACCAGCTCCGGTTGATCCATCTGTTTTAAAGCTTCATCCAGCGCCAGATATACCACATGGGAGATCAGGCAGCCGCCTACGATACCGATCCGTTTCGGGTTTTTCCCACCCATGGCTTCCTTCATTACCTCTGTCATCGTACACAAGACAGCGCCCGGGTATTCCGGTTCCGATGATTCCCGAAAAGCCAGCACTTTTCTGATCTTTGCGATGTGTGATACCGATCCTGCGAAAGTCTCACTCTCCGGGCCAATGATCAGAATCGCTTCCCCCTCTGCCGGAATCAATACACCCGCAACCTCAAAGCTGGGCCAATAATTGCTGTAATACCGGATATACTGAGGCTCCGCTTCATTTCCATAAGCGAATATCAGATCCAGTCCTTCCTCCGCCATAGCTGATTGTGTCTTCTTAATCCGTTCCTCAAATTCCTGATGATCAATTGTGGGTTTCATTTTTTCCTCCATTGCGCGTATGTTTACCCCCATCTTAAGCGGCTTCCATCTGTTATGGGATGTTTCGCACACTCTTATTTCACATTCGGTTTTTTGCATACGCTCCCCTTGAAAAAGAAAATCCAGTTAATAGTAAAAGATTATGTACTCGAGTATATATACATCATAATATACTCGAGTACATTTTTCAATACATATTCACAAAAAATTCTAAAATTTCTGCTGATTGTACATTTTAGAATTTTATTTTAGATTCTCCTTTTCATATACTTACATGGATTCTTTCTGAGAGTTGGGTATAGCCTGGTAATCGGAATGACCGCAACCGGCTTAATGTATAAGTATGCGGGCATTTCGGTTATCAGGCTATACCCAACTCTCAGAAAGAACCCTTACATGATCTTAGCCTCTAAAACCTTATTTTCAACCGTTTTACCCTGAATACGGTTCAGAAGCATCCGAAACGAAAGTTCCGCCATATCCGGAGGCGGTATCACATTGATAATCTTCTCCCCCATGAAGGAAGAACCATTGAACGAATAGAATCCCCCATAGCCGATATTTCGGAAATCATCTCCCATTGCTTTCATAACCCCGAATAAAATTTCATTGGTAGTAGAGACGATGGAATCAAACCTTATCCTTCCGTCCCGGCGTATTCTGCTGATCCATTCGTAAGCGTCCATTTCATTGTACCAGTCATAAAACACATTATCCTGGATAAAAACGAGTCCATGATCCTTAAGAGCCTTCTGAAACCCTTCCAAACGGCACTGAACCGTATAATCCTGCTCCGATGTTCCCACGAACAGGGGCGAAACAAAACCTTTCTCCAGAATCCGGGTCGTCAGATCATAAGAGACCTTCATATCATCCACTGTCACTGTGGGAAACTGGGCATTTTTAACGATCCGGTCAAAGGCCACTACCTTGTAGGCGCTTTCATCGATAACCGAGTCTGTATAGGACACACAGGCTATGATCACTCCGTCCACACGACGGCTTTTCAGCATCTCCAGTATCCTTTTTTCCTTATCCACCCTCTCCTCCGTCACGCAGACGATCAGACCATAATTACTTTCATAAGCCAGCCGTTCTATCTTCCTGATTATCTCAATGTAAAAGGTACTGGAAATATCGGGGATAACCAGCGCAATCATATGGGCAGTTCCTGTTTTCAGTGACTGTGCCAGATTATTCACCACATATCCCATTTCCTCCGCCTTATTGCGAACCAGTTCGATCGTTTCCTTCCGGTAGCTGTACTGGTCCAGCTTATTATTCAGAATATTAGATACCGTGCACCTGGACAGGTTCAATTCCCTGGCAATGTCCTTCATCGATACCATAAGCACCCTCCCCTGATAAAGACCTTATCTTACAAACTTATCATCCATCTTCTGCTTTCCATATTAACATAAATTTAAACGGAGTGTATAGTTCTTTCGAGTTTAATCTGCCGGAACTTTTTCACTATTTGTGGGAATATGCCTGAACAGCGGAGCAAAGCAGGCGTAAGAACCACAAAGGGCCCGGAACACTGTCCGGACCCGATTTTCGGCCTGTATCTTCTCAGCCGGGATATCCCAAAGTAGCCATGTAAGCCATATTGTCCTGGTTAATATCAAGACGGCCATACTGCACGACCACATCCACGTCACTTCTGATATTCAGCGAATACTGCCTGCCGATTCCCAGTTCCAGCTCTCCCAGCACTGTCTGATCATTCGTGCGGAATGCTCTCACCCGTCTGGCCGGTACCACAAGAGGAATTCCCAGCACCGGATCCTGGTCGGCGAAATATACGTCGATCTCCACATGCGCTTCCTCATCATTGCAATTCAAAACCATAATGCATTCGTGTCCCACATAATCATCCGCTCCGCCTTTTTCAACGGGAGGTCTGTATCCATCTACAATAAACCACGATTTATTACCGTTCATATTCATTCCCTCTCTTACGCTATATTTATTTTCTTAGTAAACTCAGACTTTCTTATAACTTCCACCACGCCATGCGTCGATCAGCACAGCTGCCAGCAGAATCGTTCCTTTAATAATCTGCTGCCAGAAGCTGGAGATACTCAGCATGGTCAGTCCATTGGAGATCGTCGTCAGCAGAAGTACGCCGACCAGGGTTCCCCAGACATTACCTTTACCGCCGTTGATAGAGGTTCCGCCAAGTACACAGGCAGATATGATAGTCATCTCATAGGTATCACCCGCGGTGGGAAGTCCGGCGCCGGACTGGGCCGCCATGAGGATTCCGGACAGACCGGCGAATACCCCGTTCAGGACATAGACGCTTAAGATGGTCCGGTCCGTATTGATTCCGGCCAGGTAACCGGCTCTCTGGTTAGATCCTGTCGCGTATAATTTTCTACCATAAGCCGTATATTTCGACAGATAGAACATGCCCAGATAAACGATGGCCATAATGATCAGGATAAATGGAACCGGACCCACATAGCCCCTGCCCAGCCAGTTGAATTTTGCATTGCTGACCACGATGGATATTCCGTTGTTGGTTAGATACGCGATACCGCGGATAATGGACATGGTCGCCATGGTCGCGATCATCGGCACGATTTTTCCTTTGGATACCAGCAGGCCGTTGATCGTGCCTACCGCCGCCCCCGCCAGCAGTGCGATCAATACCGCTACCACGATCGGGACACCCGCTTTTAATAACAGAGCGCTGATCATTCCCGTCAGTCCCATAACCGCGCCGACTGAAATATCAATACAACCGCAAATCAAAACCAGAGTGGTGGCCGCTGCGGTAATTCCCATGATCGCTGAGTAAATTCCTATATTTATAAAGTTTTTTCCCGAGAAAAAATTGGGTGACAGAATGGAAAAGATAATACACAGTCCGATATATGCGATACAGATCGTGATTTCGCTTCCCCCGCCTTTTTTGATTCGTTCTCTGATCGTTAAGCTCTTCTCCATCTTAGATTCCTCCCACTGCCAGTTTCATCAGATTTTCCTGCGTTGCTTCTTCCCTGGGTACTTCGCCCGTGACTTTTCCCTCACTCATGACCAATATCCTGTCCGCCATGGACAGAGTCTCCTGCAGTTCTGAGGAAATCATGATAATTCCGATTCCCTGCCGGCACAGATCTTCCATGAGGCTGTAGATCTCCGCCTTCGCTCCCACATCGATGCCACGGGTCGGATCGTTGAGGATCAGGATATCCGGAGCGGTCTGGAGCCATCGGGCGATAACCACCTTCTGCTGGTTCCCGCCGCTTAAGTTATCTACCCGCGTTTCCGGGGAAGGCGTCCGGATTCCCAGTTTTTCCACCCAGGTATCGGCCATATTCTTTTCCGCTTTTTTGTCTACTTTAAAATGTTTTTGGAGGCTGTTGATTACCGCTATGCTGATGTTAAACCGCACGGAATCGGACAGCATAAGCCCTTCCACCTTCCGTTCGTTAGGGACATAGGCAATCTTATTATGAATGGCGTCTTTGGGCGACCGGTTTTTTATTGAATTTCCCATGATTTCGATAGAACCATTTCTCAGGTAGAGATCACCGAACAGGCCTCTCACCACGCTGGTCCTTCCAGCTCCCATCAATCCAAATAAGCCCAGGATTTCTCCGCGGTGCAGGTTGAAACTGACATCTTTCGCTTTTCCGCAGGTCAAATGATCCACTTTCAGAATACACTCCCCGGGATCTTGTTTCACATGGGGATACATGCTGTCCAGGGTACGGCCCACCATTTCCCTTACGATAGTCTCTTCATCTGTCTTAGCAGTCACGAAATCAGACACGCTCTTTCCGTCCCGCATAACCTGAATCCGATCCGACAGGGTGAAGATTTCATCCATCCGATGGGATATATAAATGATACTGATCCCCTGTTTCGCCAGGTTCTGAACGATCTTCAGCAGCTGTTCTGTCTCTACCCGGTTTAAGGCGGACGTGGGTTCGTCCATAACCAGAACTTTCATGTTCCGGCTCATCGCTTTTGCGATCTCCACCAGCTGCTGCTGCGCTGCGGTTAAAGTACTGACTTTGGCCGTAACATCGATCTCATCGGTAATCTGGCGGATGATCTCATCTGCTTTTTTATAGGCTTCCTTCCAGTCGATGGGACTGTACTTTCCCTTTTTCTTCGGCATGGCGTTAACCAGGATATTTTCCGCCACCGATAATGTCCCGTAATTGTCTAGTTCCTGGTAGATGATGCTGATTCCCATGTCGATGGCTTCATTCGGGGTATATCCCTCGATCACTTTCCCATCGTACTCGATCACCCCTTCATCCTTGGTATAGGCACCGGACAGGATTTTCAGCAGGGTGGATTTACCTGCGCCGTTCTCCCCGACCAGGGCCAGCACTTCCCCTTTGTTCAGGGATATGGAAACCTGGTCCAAGGCCAGCACACCGGGAAAGCGTTTCGTGATGCCCTGCATTTTCAGGATGGTTTCACTCATATTTTCTGCTTCCCCCTTTATCTGTCCAGCCATCTGGCCGGATTATGTATTAACATCTGGTCGATCTGCGCTCTTGTCACTCCTACCTCGTCCAGCATGGGAATGATGTGCTGCAGGATATGGTCATAGCCCCAGCCGCCGTATTTGTGCAGAAGGGATTTCAGGCACAGATCCGTGGATAAAAGCATCTGTTTTTCATAGCCCCGGTCCATGATCTTTTTCACCAGAAGCGCCCGCTCCCAGTCATTGACGAAGCGGCCTGATCCGGGTTTTACATCCCACCGGTCTGTGAACATTTCTTTTCCCCAGTTGTCGAATTCAATATAAACTCCCATATCCAATAACTGGAATATGTAATCTTCCCGGTTCTCCACATCGCTATGACAGATAACGATGTTCTCCGGACTGATCCCATGCTCCTTCACAATATCCATGGCCGCAATTCCCTGGGTCGACCAGGGATTAATGTGGATCATCAGAGGTGCGCCGGTTCTCACCTGGGCACGGCACGCTCCGATCAGGGATTTCTCCTCAAATGGGAACAGGATATGGCTAACCCCGATCTCTCCGATAAAACCGGCACGTATTCCGCTGTGCCCGATCTCCACTTCAACTTCCCTTACAATCTGTTCTTCGATCTGCTCAATACTCATGGCAAGTGTCTCTTCCTGCTGTGCACCTTCCACATAAAAACCGGCTCCTGCAATCACATTCAGGCCGGTTTTTGCGGCTGCCCTGGCCAGAAGCTGCGGATCACGGCCCAATCCCACCGTACTGGCATCCACAATGGTCTGCCCTCCGGCACTTTTAAACGCCAGAATCTCTTCCAGCTGGGTTTCCTCATCCATCATGCGGACATTGTCCAGCACGGCAAATGGATTTCTCTTCAAAACTCCAAGGGATTCCATCGTCACCGGTTTATAAGCCAGGTTTTTCATTCCGATCTCTTCGGGCGGAACGAAAAACACACTCATGTCTATGTAGATATGTTCATGGGGCGCGCAGATCCCCAGCTCGCCTGCCTCTTTCTTTCCTAAAACGGTCATTACTGCCATGTTCTTTCCCCCGTTCTTTTATGAATCAGAGCGGGCACCCGATGCAGCCATCTTTTCTGCGACCGGGTGCCCGGCTGTCTACGATGTCATTACTGTTTTCTAGCTATGAGCACTTAGCTGCTGCGTTCGGCTGCTGTCACTGAGCCCATTCTGCCTGGGGATACCATTCCTCGATATTGTTCATGTCGATGTAGAGATGATCCATCAGCAGGCTTTCCGGTGCGGGTGTCTTTCCCTGAACCAGTTCGATACAGCCCGGTACGATATATTCGCCGTATCTCTCAAGGAAGTAGGAAACTCCGCCTCTCCAGCAGTTGGGTTTTCCGGCGTTTTCCTGGGCATAGATATTTTCACGGGTGGAAACCGACACACCATGGTTTACGATAAATACATCATCTTCCCTGCCCGCTGCCTGAACGGCCGCAAACGCTCCCTGCGCTCCGATATCATTGATGGAGCCGATTACGATATGTTTCTTATCCGGATTCGCCGTCAGGAAATCCGCACACAGCTGCTGTGCCAGGATCGCGTCATCTTTCATAGATACGGTTGTGGTCATCGCTTTGAGATCATCCACTGAATAATCGGTCTTGTTAGCGATACCATCCAGAATACTGTCCATTCTGGTCTGAACCACTTCGCCGGCCTCAGGAGTATGCTCAAATAATACGGCGTCTACTTTACCTTCCCAATTTTCGTTCACCAGATCCCCCAGCGCTTCTCCGCACAGCTGGCCAGCCATCACGTTGTTTGCTCCCATGTAAGGGGCATCGCCTACCGGAATATCAATTGCCATTACCGGAATTCCAGCATTCTGGCATTTTTCATAAATGGTATCATTTACAGCTGCATCCAGATTGAATTCCACAAGTACATCGATTCCCTGAAGAATCAGGTTGTCCACATTCTCAACCGCTTTCGCGCCGTCTCCCGCATTATCCACACGGATAACTTTGATCGTGATTCCAAGTTCTTCCCCTTTTTCCTTGGCAATCTTCTCGATATTATCCCCTACCGGAATCAAATGCTCCTGTGATTCGTCCAGCCCGGCATAACCGATGGTAAAATCTTTTAACTCGCCGGCAGCGGCAGAATCGGTAGCGGCAGGCGCTTCCGCCGGTTTCTGTGTCTCCTGAGCGGGAGCTTCGGGCGTGGCTGTATCCCCGCCGGACGGTTCTGCTGCCTTCTCCTGACATCCTGCACACATAGTCAACACCAACATGATCGACAATAAAACACTCACTACTTTTTTCATACCTATTTCCTCCTTTAAAATTAGATGTACGTGTTGCCATTTCCAATTGCCAATACTTATATCTGGTGATGCCGGACCCTCTTACCTCCTTTCCCGAGAATCCCTCTCTGCTTATTGAACCTTATGGAGCGGCGTATGCCGCGCCCCACCCGAAGGAAATGCATTAATGGGGCTGTAAAGTATATTTCTGTGTGTACTCGAGTATATATTACATTATAATATACTCGAGTACATTTTTCAATAGAATACCTCTTTTTCTGACAATAAAATTTTATTTTAAGTTGTTTCTCCGATCCAAAAACTTGGAGGGAGAACCACTCTCGCATATTTTTGATTTTTTTCAATCGCATCGATCAGAATCGACGCGGACATCTTACCCATGAGATATCTGGGCTGGGCCACCGTTGTGAGGTAGGGATGTACCATCCTGCACAGATCCAGGCCGTCATGTCCCACTACCGCCATATCATCTGGTATACGCATTCCCCTCTCCTGCAGCTCATTGATGATGGAAAGCGCCATAATATCATTTTCGCAGTAAAGGGCGGTAGGCGGTTCGGGGTCCGACAGAATCCTATCCATGGTCTTTTTCGCAAACCAGGGAACCAGGTTCGACAGTCCGTTTCCCTGGTATTGATACCGTTCAGACAGACCTGCCTCCTTCATTACTTCCCGAAATCCCTGGGTCCGCTGCTTCCATATATTATATTGGAAGGTATCCTCGTAGGCGATCTTTTCCGTTTTCGGATAACTCAGGGTCCCGTGCATACAGCCGATGCGGGTATGTCCCTTCTTGATCAGGTGCTCTGCCGCCAGCCGTGCCCCCTGTACATTATCCGTATTGACGCTGTTCACTTCCGGCAGCTCCACTTCATTATCCAGCAGAACGCAGTGTACTCCTGACGCTTCCAGTTCCTGCACCTGCTTTTTGGTAATATTCAGGTGATGCAGCACCACACCGTCTATACACCGTTCCTGCAGCATATTGATATAATCGGATACCCGGCTGGCGGAATGAGCGTCACACATCATCGTCGTATAACCATTTTCAAATGCCACCGCTTCAAATCCCTTATTGACCAGGTTATGGAATGGGTCCGAGATATTAACCATCACATAAGCGATCGTACGGCTCTTTCTGGTCACCAGGCTTTTGGCGATCATATTGGGTTTAAACTTCAGCTCATCGATTGCCTGATTGATGCGCAGCCTGGTCTCTTCCTTCACATACCCGCTGTTATTGATCACTCGGGATACAGTCATACGGGATACTTTCGCCTTCTTGGCGACATCATCAATGGTTGCCATATGGGAATTACACCTCTTGTCAAATAGTCATTTATTTTCCGCTGTTTTTCAGCCAATCTTCGTAATACACACGCATGGATGGGAACAGGGAATCCGCACCGTCTCTGGTAATGACAAATCCCTCCTCGATCCGGTTCGAACCTCCGGGAAGGCCAAAGAGGCTGATGTCCGTGTTCACCGTCATTCCCTCCCTGAAAACATCCTCTGTTTTTTCATCCGGATAGGGACTTTCCGCTTCCGCGCATCCGATGCCATGCAGCGGAGGATACACATCATATTCGGACAATCCGGCGTCCCGGAAATAATTCCGCACCGCACAGACAAAATCTTTCATCGGCACTCCGGCTTTCAGATAAGGCAGTCCGGCCGCTGCCGCATGAATCAGGACATCCAGCACATATCTGGTCTCTTCGCTATAGTTCCCCACCGCGAAAGGCAGTTCACAGGTAGCCACATAGCCCTCATACTGAACGGCCATGGCGCACATCAGCATATCCCCGTCCTCGATCACCTTATTCTCCGCCCGTCCCACGATTCTGGCGGACCGCTCACCGGAACCGAACACGGTAAAGATAATCGCTTCCGCGCCTTCTTTTCTGGCTGTCCCTTCCGCGATACCGGCTGCATACCGTTCCGTCTTACCGACCAGATCCGCATCCATCATTGCACGGAAACCTGCTTCCGCGATTCTGGCAGCTTCCCGCAGGCAGGCGATCTCGTTCTCCGATTTCGTCTTTCTCAGATCAAACAGAATCTCATTGGTATCCACTACCTGGCAGCCAAAAGCCTCCCTGATATTATGTAAAAGCGCTTCCGACATAGCGTCCATACCCGCGATCCCCAGTCTCGAGAGACCGGTTCTGCTTCTAAGCTCCGCAGCCAGGCTCTTAAAGCTGGTAAACTTCGCCAGCGGATATTCAATCTCATCCGGCACTGTGACACACAGGAAATCCGGAACCAGTCTCACATCCGGCCATACGCTCATCTCCCTGGCCACCTGCTCCCCTTCCGGAGCACACAGGACAATCGGTTCCCCTTCTAAGGTAATCAGGAGCGCCCCCCGTTCAAAAATGGGCCAGTAATTTGAAACATAACGAAGATTTTCTTTTCTGTATTCATCTCCATATACTAATATAACATCCAGCTGCTCTTTTGTCATATACTCTTTTATTTTGTCAATACGTTGTTGAAACTCCTCTTTCGGTATACATATTTTTTTCATTTTTGCTCTCCTTTTCAGTCTGTTCTTCTAGCACCCACACCCAAATTTCCTATTCGAAAACGCCCTCTCCTCCTTTCTCTTGCCTTATTAAAAAAACAGGATATTTCTATATGTTACCGCTAACATATTTCTTCCAAAAAATACTCCTCAAGGAGTCTGTCATACACTTTATATAAGCCATATGTTACCGCTAACATATTATAAGATAATAATATCCCATATAGAAAATGAAGTCAAGTATAACTTCCTGTCATTTTCCCAAAATCTGCTTCTATTCACAGCCAATTGGGAGGGGACTGGCACCTTTCGGCAGTGGAGCCGGGCCTCCCGGCAACTGCGCAGAGAAAGGGGCCTGTCCCCGGATGCCTTCTGGAATAATCCCACACACGGGTAACAAGCACAAAGAGACAAGCACAAAGAAACAAACACCAAGAGGACAACCAGATCGAAAGGGACATGTCCCAAACCGGAATGGACATGTCCCCTTTTGATTATTTGTTATGTACGCTCTTTTTCCTAACCAGGAAAAGAGCTGTTATCGCCATCAGTGCTGCGAGGTTTAAGATCAGTAATGTACCGACCGGAGCCTTATCGGCGGTTCCAGCCGCCAGAATTCGATTGCCGGAATCCCCGCCCCCTGAATTATCATTGCCCTGGTTTACTACAGGTACCTCCTTCTTCTCCGGCGTATAGATAATCGCATAGGTTGAGTACTTGTCTGACCGGAATTCCAGGCTGTTCCCGTTCTGGGTGGTCTGCAGTAATTCCGCGCTGTTCCCATGGTAACGGGCCACCTGGTAATCCTTGCCGTTTCTCATTTCTTCGGGAATCGCAATGGTAAATATGAGTTCTTTTGGAACACTGTTTACAAGGATTCTCTGCTGACTTCCATCCTGCCAGGTGATGTTTTTAACCACACTGATGTCGAAATAAGCGCCTGTTATTCTGCCATCTGCAATCTGTTGGATTTGTTGTTTTTCAGTTGGATCTGCTTCTTTTTTCAGGATGGTGACTACCACTTCGATGGATCTGCTGTTTCTTATTTCCGCCGGGCTGACTGCCAATCCGATCAGTTCTTCCGGGTTTCCCTTTAAGCTGGCTTGTGTCCCCGCCTGCTGTGAGTCTATTTTTACTTCCAGTGAGGATACTGTTCGGATCAATTGATCCAGTTTCCGTATCAGCTCATCATCCAGCTGTCCTGATTTTGACCCCAAATTGTCGTATTTCTCTTTGGCCTGGGCGAGCTTATCCCGCAGTGCACGGATCTGTGCCTCATCGCCGGCGGCGGGATCGGCAAGCGCGCGGATTTCATCTTCTGCCGTTTTGACCTGCGGATCTTTTTGAATCTGACGGTCGCCGGTCGTATCTGCCTTTCCGCCGTCTACCGCCACCTGAAAACTTTGCTCCGGATATTTGGGATGAGTAATCGTCACCGTGATAGTTCCATCCGGCAGATCATCCACCCGGTATTGGCCGTTTTCGTCGGTGGTATCGGTCTTCAGAATCTTTCCCTGACCGTCCTTTACCGTTACCTGGGCGCCGCTGACCGGCTGATCATAATCCCCTGTCACAGTTCCGCCGATCTCTGCGCCTAAATTCTTGTTGACGTCCGCTGTCACTCCCTGTCGTCCGTCTACTTCCGTTACTTTTTCACCGTCTACTTTCAGGCCGGAGGTATTAGCTTTTTTGTCCTTTTCCACAGTCAGGGAATGCTCCCCGTCCGGAATATTGGTAATTTCGTACTGTCCGTTCTGGTCGGTTTTACCCCTTCCCAGCTCGGTATCATTCTTATCTTTTACCGTCACCCATGCGCCCTCGATCGGTTTTCCGTCGGCATCGGTTATGGTACCCCCGACGCTGGCTCCGCCGACCTGCAGCTTCGTATTCTGTTCTTTTTCAACGGTTTGGCCATTCTGACTGATGTACACATTGACCGTCTCGGTCTTTCCGTCTTTTTTTGCCGTGAGGTCATGGCTTCCGTCAGGGACATTGGAAATATGGTATTGGCCGTCGGCGTCTGTCGTATCCCGCCCCAATTCCTGCCCTTTTTGATCCTTTATGACCACCTCGGCACCTTCGACCGGCTTGCCGTTGACATCCGTGACCGTTCCGCCCACCTCGGCTCCGCCAACCGGTAATTGTACGTCGTCCGTTCCGTCTATCGTCTGCCCCTTGTCTTTTATCTCTACGGAACCGGTCTGCTTCTTTCCTTCTTTATCGACCGTCACTTCATGGTTTCCATCGGGAACATTTGTGATCGTATATTTCCCGTTACGATCCGTCGTATCCTGTCCCAGCACATTTCCGGTATCGTCTTTCACTACCACGTTGGCGCCTTCGACGGGATTTCCATTGACATCCGTGATCGTTCCTTTTAGTTCCGCTCCGCCGATCGGAAGCTTAACTTCGTCATCATTGTCCACATTCGAACCGTAATCCCGGATCTTCACCTGCCCGGTTTCCGTTTTCCCGTCTTTTTCGATGATTACCTCATGATCTCCGTCGGGGATATTAGAAATTACATAATCCCCATTGCTGTCCGTTGTCCCACGGCCCAATTCATTTCCGGAGCCATCCCTGATCACAACTTCCGCGCCCTCCATCGGCTGTTTATTCACATCCGTAACTTTACCGCTTACTTCGGCGCCGCCCGTCTTGATCTGTACTTCTCCGTTAACCGTCTGGCCATGATCCGCGACTACCACCTCTTTAATCTTAGTCTTGTCTCCGCTTTCTATCGTAATCTTATGGATCCCGTCCGGAACATTGGAAATGGTGTACTTTCCTTCCTCATCTGTGGTATCCCGGCCCAGTTCTTTACCATTCTGATCCTTCAGGATCACTTCTGCCCCTGGTACCGGCCTGCCGTTTACATCCTGGATGCTTCCGTTTATGTCAGCCCCGCCGGTCGGCAGCTGCACATTTTTATCTCCGGTAACTGCCTGGCCTTCATCAGCGACCGTTACCTGAACGGTTTCCGTCTTGCCGCCGATCTCAGCGGTAATGTTATGAGTCCCGTCGGGAACATTGGGAATCGTATAACCGCCGTTACTGTCTGTCGTATCCCGGCCTAATTCTTTACCGGAGCCATCCCTGATCACAACTTCCGCGCCTGCCACAGGCAGCTCATTCACATCTTTCACCGTTCCGCTTATCCCGGCTCCGCCCAGCGGAAGCTTAAGCTCGCCGTCACCGGTAACCGATTGGCCGTAATCAGCGATTACTACCTCCTGCGTCCTGGTCTCGTCACCGCTTTCAATGGTCATATGATAGGTACCGTCCGGGACATTGGGAATCATGAACTTACCGTCCGCATCCGTCGTATCCTGGCCTATTACCTTATCATCTGCACCTTTTATAGTGACCTGGGCACCGCTCACCGGCCGGCTGTTCACATCCTTGATCGTGCCGCTCACGTCCGCACCGCCGACAGGCAGCATAATCTCACCAGTTCCGGTAACTGTCTGGCCGTTCCCGGCGATCTCTGCAGACGAGGAAATCTGCCCGTTGTCTTTTTCAAACGTAATCAGATAGTTGCCGTCAGGGATATTTGAGATCGTATAGTTCCCGCTGCTGTCCGTGGTATTTCGTCCCATTTCTTTTCCGGTGTCATCTGTCACCACCACCAGCGCTTCTTCGACCGGCCGATGGTTGACATCCCTGACCGTACCCGTTAGCTCAGCGCCGCCGGTCTGTAACTGTGCGTCTTTGCTGCCGGTGACCGTCTGCCCGTCATCGGATACCTTTAATTCACCTTCGGCCGTTATCACGGCCGCTTCAGGCCCTGTGCCGGTTACGTACTTAACGGTAATGTTATAATCTCCATCCGGTACATTAGAAAACTTATAATTTCCCTCTGCATCCGTTGAGGTTTGAACCGTTTGCGTATGTCCACTTTTATCCTTAAGAGTGACCAGCGCCCCTTTTAGCCCCTGTCCATTCACATCTGTGATCTTTCCGGCCACATCAGCTCCGCCGATTTCCATCTCTATATCCCGAACTCCGCTGACGATCATTCCGTCTGAACTGATTATTAAATATGTGTTCTTCGACTTGCCATCCTTTTCTGCCGTTACGGTATATTTTCCGTCAGGCAGACCTGCGAATGTATATTTTCCGTTTTCATCCGTCACAGTGGTGCCTGATACCCCGTCATCGCCATCCGTCTTCCTGAAGGTAACCTGGACCCCCTGAATCGGATGATCGTTGACATCTGTCACTTTTCCAATAATGGAACCTTTGCCTTTCTGAATATCCACCGATATCTCAACACTGTCCTCTGCTCCGTTTGCATCCCTCGCCAAAATCGTCAGCGTTCCGTTTCCTGCCTCCGTAGGTGTGCCAAAGATCTGATTATTTTCCAGTGCCAGCCCCTGCGGCAATGTACCGGACTGCAGACTGACAGCTGCATCTCCTGTTCCCCCGGTCACCTTGAATTCCACCTGTTGAATCGCAAAAGATACATATCCCCCGATCTTATCAGAGTCAGCCGTCAGTTGAATAGGAATGGGATTCGCGAAAGCGGTCACCTTGACCGATCCCGTTACGGAAGCGATCGTTATCACACCGGTCTCCTTATCATAGGTATAACCACTGCCCGGCACCAGTGCGTTTCCTCCCATTTCCACCTCGATCGTATCCGGCAGCATGTAACCAGGGTCCGCTGTAAGCGTCATGCTGTAAGCTTGTCCTGACTGGCAATATGGCGGTCCGGCGCTCTCAAGATTATCCAACGTACCTGACACAGCCGGAACATTTTTAGTCACCCCGTTTCCACCGCCCTTGCCGGACAGACTGGTGTCCGCAGTGGTATTCAGGGTTCCGCCCTCTGTCACGACGACCGTTTCCCCAGCGGGATTTCGAATGGAGATGTCCCCCAGATTCAGGATTCCGCCGGGCGTAACTACCACTACCGGATTCCCGCTGTCCGGATTGGAGATCACTTTGGAATTGTTACCGTAGACGCTCGAAGGCAATTCCCAGGTCTGATCATCGCCGACAATGACCGGGTTGATTACGACAATCGTACCGTTATATTCCAGATAGTCTTTCGCCTTTTCAAAGCTCTGAACCGGGTTGTCTTTCGATCCGTCACCTGTGCTGTCATCGCCGTTCTTTCCATCCACATATACCGTATTTTTTATATAATCCGGTTTGGTTCTGGTAATACTGATGGTTTTCCCGGCCTTATAGGTATACCACACGGTGCCATTGCCCTGTACCGGCACCGCAATCTTCCTGATCGATTGGCTGAGGATATTATCTATTTGGGAACTATCCGTAACACTGCCTGATACTCTGGCAATCACTTTACCTTCCGAATAATTGTTCGGGTTAACCGTAATCGCGTAGTTCAGCGGGCTGTCCAGATAAATATATTTATCTGTTACACCAGCATTATAATCCAGATAGATCTCAGCATTTACCTGCGCATTTCCGGAAATATGGAGTTGGACACCTGCCTCTTTTACAGCACTGTGATATATTCCACTGCCTCTGAATGCTGTATTCGAGCTTTCTATTACACCACCTGTCATTATAAAAGTCTTTGCAACAGAAGCGTTATAGACTCCGCCTCCTAACCCGATATTTTCAGGCACATGATTGTCGCTTATTCTTCCGCCCCGCAGATAAAAGCTTCCAAGATTATAAACACCTGCCCCACCGAACTTCTGAGAATCATCCGTTATGGTGTTCCCCGAAATGAGCCCGCCCTCCATAATGAAAACACCATACTCGTTAATGCGGACACCTGTGCCTTTAGCGTCATCTTTATTATTAATGATACTTCCGCTTTTCAAGGTACCGGAGCCCATTATATGTACGGCAGGCGGTCCCTCATAAGGAACTCCGGCACCAGTAACGCCCTCTTTATAACCTACGTGATTTTTAATCACCGTGTTCTGATCAATGATTAAATTTCCGCCAGTTTCCACTTGAACCAACGCCATTTTATCGCAGCTGACAGATTTTCCATCCAGAGTGACGCCATTCAGCGTTAAGGTACCTGAAACCACATCAATTCCGGCATTCGCACCAGCTCTCTCCAAAATTCCACCCGAAAAGGTTAGGTTCTTATTGACCGATAGTGTATCTGACATCCGCAGCGTCCCCGTGATACGGATTGTATCCCCGGAGCCGGCGTTACTGACTGCATTTTTCAAGGCACTGTATGTACTGACCGTTGTAGAATTTGCATATGTAGAGGCCCCTATGTACTCCGAAAAATGGGTCGTTTCAAAGATATAGCTGCGCTCCTCAACCCGGCCCTGCATCTTAGTCAGTGTCCCGTCTTCCGCCAGATGATATACCCCAAAATTCTCCGGCGACATCTCCCCGGGGATCTGGATGGCGACCTCCACCCGTCCATCCGGCTGCACCTGCTGTCCGTCCATCTCAAGTGAAATGTCCAGGTTCTGACAGACCAGATCGTCATAGTCTATATTCTCTTCTCTGTCAGCCAGCTCCTGTAACACTTCATCCGGCACGTCTTCCTTTTCCACGTTCAAGCTGGTATCCGGGTCCACGATCTCCTCATTTTCCGCAGTCACCGTCACGCCCAGATCCGATTCCAGAACCACTGGTCCCGCGCTCACCACCCGCACCGTCACGGTGGGGGAAATCACATCATCCCCCACCGACAGATCCTGTCCTGCCAGGAAGCTTTCATCGACATCCGCTGTAAATATGTAGTCCCCCAATATCGTACTTTCATAATCATCACAGTTCCACTGCACCGGTACAAGGATTACACTGCTGTCCGGCTGCCCTGCAGCCACCGGTTCTGTATCCGTCTGCCCTGCATCGGTCGGTTCTGCATTCGTTTGGCCTTCATCTGTTTCTTCAGTAACAGGACACACCAAAACCTCCAATGATTCCGGCAGTCCAATCTCCGCCATCTGAGTTTTAAATCCAACTTCACGTACTTCATCCGTATTCCAATTACAAAATTCTATAATATTCTTCTGTATCACGGACGGTTCAATATCTGTTTCTTCCATATTATTCCCGGCTCCGGTACCATCTGACGGCTGCAGCAGTTCCGATGGTATCGGGGATATTACCGCATCCGGAGCTGCAGACGGCACAGATTGGTCCGCCTCAGCCGGGGTTACAGACGGCGCTGGCTGATCCGCCGAAGCCGGAGCTGCAGACGGTACTGTTTGCTCCGCCGCAGCCGGAGCTGCAGACGGTACTGTTTGCTCCGCCGCAGCCGGTGGAATCAGCGCTGTCAATCCAGTTTCCGTTTTCGTTGTATCGTTTTTAACCGGTGTTCCGGAGGAAGGCAGCAAAGATGGCACCGGTTCGGCAGTCCCGGATGGTGTCTGAAAAGACTCTTCCGTTATTTTACCCTCCGTCTGAACCGCATTTTCTCCCGCATACGCAACCTGCACATGAGTCATGAGTGTACTGCTTATCATGGCACAGGCTACAAGGACAGGAAAGGTGCGCCCGAACACCCGCCGGCACATCTCTCTTCTTTTTCTCCGCATTTTATGATTCTCTGAATCCGTATGCATCATAAAATCCCCCTTTAGATCCATAGTGATGTAGCAACCCAAAAGCCGCTGGTTAATAGTTACAGAAAAAAAGCTGACAGATAACTAAATCCAAAGATACGAAGGTCATCTGCCCGGAGAACCTTCCTTAATATACAAGAGTTGTAATAAGCTTTTACTCTCTCCGATATCTATTTCGTTAGATATAAATATAGCATTTACGGACATACCATGAAACAGTTCGAGGGCATTTGTGATTTATTTGTGATTTTTGTGAAGCACATTTAGAAATAAGACAGACGAGCCGGTTAGACCTATACTCCAAAAAAACCGGTACTTTAGATAAATTCCTGTTTATCTTAAAGTGCCGGCATTTTACTTTTTATATTGCGATACCTCTTTTTACTTACATAAATTGTTGGAATCTTCCATACAGATTTTTCAGAGACCATTTATCTTTTCTGTCGGAGATAAGATAAGTGCGTGGGTAGATGTCAATAAAGTTTTTCAGCGACCATTTATCTTTTCTGTCCTACACTCCGAAACCAACTCCATCTGATTTTACCAGATTTTTTTAACCCCTCTTCCACACTCTAAACTATAGTAGGAAGCTTCTACGCCTATATTAGTGCAGGGTCTGATGGCTCCAGGTTGTGGGAGGGCACCCGGAGGAAAGGACGGGGCAATTCTCCTCTTAGAAAAAGCATGGCCGAATAGCGGAGGGAGACTCAAGTGAGAATGGAGGCTCTCACGCCGACATTCTCACTGCTTTCAGAGGCTCCCGGAGCTGCCTATGAGGTTGCTTTTTCTAAGAGGAGAATTGCCCCGTCCTTTCCTCCGGGTGCCCTCCCACAACCTGGAGCCATCAGGCCCGTCCCCCGCAATTCCCCCCTAAGCATTTCCAGACATTAACCATAAATCACATTCCAAAATAGAAATCCGGCCAAAGAGCTTCCGCTCCCGGCCGGATGAATAAACAACGCACTAGAAATACTTTCTGCTGCCCCAGAGGTTGCTTTTCTTCAAATCCAGATATTCATTATACGCCTTTTCCAGAATTTGCTTCTCATTTGTGAACTTCAGCAGATGATAGGCCTCGTGGAATTTATAATAGCCCGAATCTACGAAGTATTCCTCCCGCTGCGGCTTGCTGTAATAGCTGTCCGCCATCATCAGATACCAGTGTACATCTTTTTCCACTGTATCCTCCGGAACACTGAAGGAATATTGACTTTTACCTATATACTTGATGATCTGCGCATTGACTCCTGTTTCTTCAAGCACTTCCCTTGCGGCTGTATCCTTGAATTCTTCACCCTGTTCAACCGTTCCTTTTGGTAAAACCCAGCCTTCGTATTTATTCTTATAATTCTTATATAAGACTAAAATTTTTCCCCGAAATATAACCACACCGCCGCAGCTTGTTGCTTCAATCATTGCAATTCCTCCTGCCCGTAAGGTGTGTCAAACTGACTGTTTTTTAGTATACCTCTTTTACAGTCGATTTGCAACCCATTGTTGTAAATTGGAGGACGAGGCAAATTGGAGGACGAGACGCCAGGCGTCAGGCACCATGCACCAAACTGCTTTATTGCATCGGCGCTGTGTTGAATAGGAAGATCCTGTGTGCTTCCCGTGCCATTTTGAAATTTCTGCCGGATGGAATAATGCGCGGTAGACAGGTTTCAGCCTCTGGACATATTCCGGGTCCGTCAGGTAAAGAGTGGCCTGATGGTTTAAGCAATTACGCAAGGATGTTATTTCATCCGGCGTGTTTACCCCCCAATGCAATTCTGCTTCGGTTTTCTTTAACGCTCCTAAACGCGTCACTTTGCTGACCGTCATTTTCGAGAATACGTCAAATATCCATGCGGCGTCCCCGAACTTACCGGTAACCGCATGGAACAGGGAAGAGACGTCGTCCTGATTCAGATCCGTATTTCTGTCCCCGCAGATCTTATAGGCGGCGTTCCCTTCTGCCGGCCACGTCCACGATAAGGATCTAATCCTTAAACTTAATCTGTTTGGACACAGCCAGGGCCAATCCCATCTCTGCCATAAGGAACAGGATCGAAGTTCCCCCATAGCTGATAAACGGCAGGGATATCCCCGTAGTGGGAATCAGGTTGATCACCACCGCGATATTTAACACCACCTGGATCGCAATATGGGAAAAGATGCCGGTCACCAGAAGAGAACCGTATAAATCCGGCGCGTTTCTGGCGATGAAGAGCAGGCGGTACAGGAGCAGAATAAACAGCAGGGTTACAAGCGCCGCTCCGAAAATCCCCAGTTCCTCACAGATAATAGAAAAAATCATATCGTTCTGAACTTCCGGTATGTAAAATTTCTGGGCGGAATTGCCCAGGCCTTTTCCGAAAAATCCCCCGTTCCCGATGGCGTACAGTCCCTGCATCGTCTGATAAGCCCAGTCATTGGCATGGGTTTCCGGGTCCAGCCAGGCCAGGATACGCTTGATACGAAACGGTGTGGAGTCATCCATATAGGCGGAAAAATCAATGTGCTGCTTCAGATAGTTAATGCCGAACACAATGCCGCCAAACCCCAGTATTCCAAGACCCACGAAAGGAATCGTCCTGGGGTG
Source organism: Diplocloster hominis (assembly GCF_032380655.1). Classification (NCBI taxonomy): domain Bacteria; kingdom Bacillati; phylum Bacillota; class Clostridia; order Lachnospirales; family Lachnospiraceae; genus Diplocloster; species Diplocloster hominis. The sequence goes on from NZ_JAWDIY010000021.1 coordinate 37,356, forward strand.
GACGATGAATAACAGGATTGCCGTGATTCCTATGACAATGATCGCGGAGCTTAGATTATCTGTAAAAATATAGAGCATCAAAGCTGCCAGTACCCCTACGCCCATGATCAGAATGGAACCCTTGATTTTCTTGACTCCGCTTCCGATCTTCACGATCAGGTAGGGAATAAAAAGGATAACGGCGATCTTCACAACCTCTGCCGGCTGTAAACGAAGGTTCCCGCGTCCAATCCAGCGGGTCGCTCCTTTTGCCTCGATCCCTAACGGGGTCAGGACCAGAAGTACCATGATCAGTGAGACGATATATCCAAAAAAAGCAAATTTGATCCAGATATGATAGTCGATGTTGGCAATAATCAACATGACAGTAAGGCTTGCAAGGCTGATCAGGCCCTGCTTGCGAAACCAATACATTCCATCCCCATACTGAAGCTGCGCCGCGTAGGAACTGGCGGAATACAGCATAATCAGACCAAAGCACACAAGGAATATGACCACCGCGAGCAGATTATAATCGAAATACCTTTCCCGGTTTTTCTTAAAACCATATTTTCTAGCCATTCAAATTCTCCATTTCGTTATCCTTGGTACAAGCTCTAATAAATTATTATTATAGACTAACGAAGAGCAATTTTCAACAGCTCGACAAAAGTATCTGCATTTTCCTGGGCCAGTACTTCCCGGACCAGAGTTGTCCGGTCTGTGATAATATTATCCACCCCGATACTATTCATACGCATCATATTTCCCTTGGCGTTTACGGTCCAGGCATGCACCTGTTTTCCGGCCTCATGAGCGCTTCGGACCATGGATTCCGTCACATAAATATATTTCACGCTGAGCAGATCCGCGTATTCAAGCCTTGATACGTCCCCATAAGCCACGGACATGATATAGCCTGTGGTCATTCCCGGATTCAGCTCCTTTACCTGCCTGAGGAAATGATAATCCATGGAGGTGACGATACACTGGTCTTCCATATGGTATTCCTCGATTAACCCGATTACCTTGGGTACGATATCCTCGTTATGGCCATTGGATTTGATCTCAATATTCAGATTCAGCTTTCCCTTGCAGTAATCCAGCACTTCACTCAGCGTGGGGATCGGCTCGCCTGCGAATTCTTTCCGAAACCAGCCGCCGGCATCCAGATTTCTGATCTCATCGTAGTTCACTTCCCAGATCTTTTTATTTAACCCGGCCGTTCGCTTCAGACTGCTGTCATGCAGAAGGATCAGCTGCCCGTCCTTCGTCTCCTGGATATCGATCTCTGCATAATCCGCCAGCTCCTCCACCGCGTTCATCAGGGCGGACATCGTATTTTCAGGAGCCGTCCTGGCCCCTCCTCTGTGGGCGGTAACCTGGGTGGTTACGAAAATATCATCGGCCAGCACCACCCGCTGGCTGATCAGATACCATCCGTAGACCAGTTCCAGAGCCGCGATGCACATGCCGATCACCATGGCCACTCTCTTTCGGCCAAATTTTCGGAACAGCCTGCTCTTCCCGTAGTCGGGCAATTGATCCGGCAGACTGCCGGGTTCCTGCGCGGCCTCCCGGTACATCGTGTAGATCAGCACCAGATTGCACACGGTGCCCACCACACCTGCCACATATCCCATACCTACCCGGACCCAATCCTCGATCTTCAACAGGACGCCCAGCGCGATCGCCGCATCCTTGGTGAAATGCACAAAAACAGCCGCCAGAAAAGAAAACAGAAAATAGAACGCGGACAATACCACAACAAGAGCAATATTCCAGACCAGCAAACGGCCTAAAAACCTTCCGTAATGCCGACCCGTAATGCTCCTGCTATCCCGGAACCAGTCTTTCACCCGTCCCCTTTTCATAACAGCGGCCGGCACCGCCAGAAAAAGCTGCGTACACAGCAGCAGGAAAGCCACAAACAAGAGGATCAAAATTACCGGATATTTAATTTTACTGATCAGAATCTGAATAGCATAATTCAAAATCTTTATATTAAAAAACTGTCTTACCAGATAATGCAAAGTCAGAAACGGCATGAGCGTCAGAATACCAGGCAGCCACATCAGACGGTTCTTCCTGACAAAGATCTCCATCTGACGGCTTCCGATCAGAATAATATCCGTAACCGTGGCCCTGACCTTTCTCTCCGAATAATGAAAACAGCCCAGCAATACGGACACCTCAAACAGAAGAAGAAATAACATCACAATCACATAGACGCTGAACAGCAGAATCGTAAGCGGATTCTTTATAAAATCCAAAAAATTCTCCGCTGTCAGATAACTATACCCCTGTCTTTCCAGCAGCAGCAAAATCCCCTGACGCAGCAGATAGAGCAGCGTCGCCGAAATAGCAATATGCAGACCCACCTCAAACAACAGCAGGCTTTTCATATTAAAATTCAGAATCTCTCTTGCTTTTTTAAAACAGGTCCGCATGGCAGTCAACCTCTTATTCCAATCGTATGATATATGAATCCCGATAAACTTAAATATTCTACTCTCATAATCTCTCAGGTATACACCCCAGGCCTATGATAACAATGTATAAACGCAGGCATACACCCCAGCCTATCATAACAATGTATAAACGCAGGCATACACCCCGGCCTATCATAACGCAGGGAGGAGAGGAAAGCGGCAGGGCCTTGGGGGAAGCGGCTGCAAATCTCGTGGGGCCAAATCGCTTGAGGCCGGGCCTTAGAACGGATTACGCAGAAGAGGACGAAACCTCGCAGGACCCGGGGCACTGTCTGAGCCGCTTTCCGGCGAGTTTGCCCCGGGTCCTGCTAATCAGAGGTTTCGTCCTCTTCGGAGTTATCCGTTCTTAGGTCCGGCCGATGCGATTTGGCCCCACGAGATTTGCAGCCGCTTCCCCCAAGGCCCTGCCGCTTTCCTCTCCTCCCGGACCACTATAATAAGTCCCTAATAATCTAGCGCTGCCCTATGCCTCGGCATTTTTTTGCCTACCTTCACATACAGGATAATCATTACTGCGAACAGAGCCACCATTGCGCTCAGCAGCCCGATCCATCCGTTCTGGGTAAAGCCGGCTAACAGGAATCCTAACAGACAGCAGGCAGCAACTGTGAGCGCGTACGGAATCTGCGTGGATACGTGGTCGATATGCTTACACTGGGCACCTGCGGATGCCAGGATCGTGGTGTCGGAGATCGGGGAGATGTGGTCGCCGCATACAGCACCGGAAAGCACCGCAGCTACGCTGACTACCAGCATGGAACTCTCACTGCCGAAGATCGCCACTGCGATAGGGATCAGGATACCAAAGGTTCCCCATGAGGTTCCGGTTGCGAAGGCAAGTCCCAGTGCAATCAGGAAGAACGCTGCCGGAAGGATCATTCCGATCATGGCGCTGCCGCCTACTACACTGCTGACATAGCCGCCGATGTTCAGATAGTCCTCACTGCATATCCCGGATAAGGACCATGCCAGACACAGGATCATAACCGCCGGTGTCATGGCTTTGAAGCCCTGTACAAAACTGTCGCAGAACTCCCGGAAGGTGATGATTTTCCGGGGCAGATACAGAATAAAGGTAAAGATCAGTGCGAAGAAAGAACCAATGACAAGGCTCTGCGCGGAAGAACAGTTGGCAAACGCGTCGATGAGCCCGGCTCCTTCAAAGAAACCGCCTGTATAGATCATCGCTGTGATGCAGGCCACGATCAGAACCGCGATCGGCAATATCAGGTCCAGAACCTTTCCTTTGCCGACGATCTCCAGATCTTCCTGTGCTCCTTCTTCGGCATCCAGCTTACCGTTTAACGCTTTTTCATAGGAAGCCATTTTACCGAAATCCATCTTTGTAAAGATAATAAAAAGCATGAACGCGATCGTTAAAAGCGCATACAGGTTAAACGGAATCGTTTTAATGAACAAAGAAAAACCGTCGATGTTACTGCCCTCCGGGAGGGAAGACCCCACTGCCGCCGCCCAGCTGGAGATCGGCGCGATGATACAGATCGGCGCCGCCGTCGCATCGATGATATAGGCAAGCTTGGCCCGGGTGATTTTATACTTGTCGGTCACCGGACGCATAACCGTTCCCACGGTCAGGCAGTTAAAATAATCGTCTACAAAGATCAGAGCTCCAAGAACTGTGGTGGCCAGCAGCGCGCCTTTCTTGGATTTAATTGACTTGATCGCCCAGTTTCCGTATGATCTGGACGCCCCGGATTTGGTAATCAGCGCTACCAGGATTCCCAGCAGAACCAGGAAGATCAGTATGTAGGCATTTCCGCCGATCTTATCGGACATGACCACGAACGTGGTCTCCACCGCTTTCACCGGATTGCCTCCTGCGAAAAGCAGGGCGCCGGATAAAATACCCAGCATTAAAGACATGTAAACCTCTTTTGTGATTAAAGCCAGAACAATAGCAATAATTGGCGGGAGCAAAGCCCAGAATGTAGCTGACATAACACTATCCCCTATCTCATGTATTTTTTCTCCTTGATTGCGGATAAACCCGAAGGCATAGCCGCCTGCGGGTTTATCCACAATATTCGAGTTTGTTCCTTTATCAGTTTACATTGAAATAGCAGTTTACGCAACTGTATTGTCGTCTTTACTCGAAAATTGTACATTTTGCACAAAATATTTTTTCAAATCATTGGGGCCATCCAACACTTCCCGCCCCACGTAGAGGGAACGGTCCTGCCTGGTTTTTACGGACCACTTCACCAGTGAGATTTTGCCCCCTGTCAGCTCCAGTGCCGTGATGCATCTGGGGTGAACACAGCTTCCGTCGTTAAAATACAGGGGTTCCCCGAATTTTGGCAGCACCGGGCGGTGGGTATGGCCGGCCACCAGCATATTCCCGCTTTTCTGCGCCCAGTGTACGAGCCTGCGCTCGGTCTTATTCTTTTTCCTGTAGTTTTTGGCGGCGCTGGTGGGATCGTTGACTCCCGCCGTTTCCACCGGCTTCCAGACATAGCGGACCAGGAATCTGGCCATCTTCCAAAGGGTATCATTCAGCCAGTCTCCCTGATGCCCGTGAGCCAGCAGGATTTTATCCTTCGTGGGCTCATATTGGAGCACCAGCCCCTCAAGCACCTGAATGTCCGGGAATAGCGGTGCCAGACACTGCTGGTCCGTGCACCGGTACTGGGAACAGGTCCGGCCCACATACCGGGGAGACTGTTTGACCCGGTCATGGTTCCCGTACAGCATAAAGAAACGGTGCTCATAGTAGAATTTGGACATGAGCCAGAATACATTGCTGTGGATATCGATGATCTGTGTCAAATCCCGGCATTCCCACAACTCATCCCCGTCTCCCAGTTCAATATAAATATATCCCTGCTCATAATAATAGCGCAGGGCTGCAAAATACATATTTTGATTTTTCAGGAAATTATCCCCCCAGTTGCCCATCCCCCTGTGACAGTCACTCATCAGCACTATTTTTGAATGGTCATCAAAGGGCAGGACCGGAGATTTTTCCCATAGTCTCGACAATTTTGCTGCTGTGGACATTTTTGTTCACTCCTGTCCGTTCCGTTATTGTCCTCTGTCTGTTCCTTTCAGACCTCAGCCTGTTTTTACAAACCTCAGCCTGTTCTGTCAGGGTTCTCTTTGTCCGGTCTATTCACCGTTCTGATAGAACCGGATGTTAGCGTATTCCCGGTAGCGCTCTCTGCTCTGTCCCAGCCGGATCACCGTGCGGAATACATTCGGCAGGAATGCCCGCAGATAGCATAATTTATCCGGCGTCCAGCCAAAATTTCTGGTGAGATACCGGTATATCCGGACATACAGACGGTTATGCCGCTGTGTGATATGGGCTCCCTCCACCGTCCTGGTCACAGGCTGGCGGGTATGGGGCTGACGGAATTTGACAAACATGGTCCGGTATCCGGCCACGATCTCCGACTGCGTATACCCGGCCTCAAAAAGCGCTTCCTGGAACGCTTCGCACATCCCGGCATCCGGAAAGGTGATCTTGATATCCATAGTCAATTCCGAGGGTTCCGAGAACATACCCAGTTTAAACGCGGACAGCCGCCAGTGCAGCCCTTTCCGATAGCAGAGTACCTCCCCTCTGCGTTTCAGGTAATAGGCGATATACAGCCGGTCTTCATCGGATACGCTTTTGTAGAAGGTCCCCTGGAACTCTCCCGGCACAAAGACATCTTCCTCCTGTGTGCAGAAAATCCCCACTTCCGCTCCGGTGCACATGCCGTACTGGCCCTTCCAGAATTCGATCAGCCACCGTTTCTCCCCATATGTAAACGTGATAGGCTCGCAGTCATATTCCATTCCTGCCATGTAAGCGGCTTCGTCGTAGATCTTACAGTATCCCGCTTCCCGCTGCCATGCATCCATCCTCCCGTAGAAGATATCCTGGTTATAGTCGTAGGCAAAACCAACTCCCAGAAGCTCCCGGTCTAATTCTCTTAATTTCTCATCCGATCCCCGCTCTTTTATCTTCCTGAGAAGTTTTCGCCTGCGGACCACACAGATAATCCACAGAGCCGCCAGAACCACCAGCCCCCCTGATACGTACCAAAATTCTCTCGGCATATTTGCACCCTTTTCATACACTCACTTCATATTATAGTATGATAAAAGCCGTATTTTGCTACCCGCTCCAGTCATCTCCTTTAAAAATATACGTGAGTACCGCTTATAAAACTCCCTGCCTGAGGCAGCTTTCTTATACCGGAGTCCTGATATTTACGAAATCACAAAGATGTCCCAAAAACACAGTCTGTCCTCACGGCCTGATCCGGTTTCACAGCAGGGACGGCAGCTGCTAAGCCGGAATTCATAAGAGCAGTCTGTGCTTTTGGGACATCTTTCCCATTACCACGAACTTATTCTTCTCTATTCTGTTGTTTTATTGCCCGCAATCACTTTTTCCGATACTCCTTTGGGCTCATGCCGGTGGAAGCTTTGAATACTCTGCTGAAATAATGCTGATCCGTATACCCGACCATATTACAGACATCGTTGACACTGAGATTCGGTTTCTCCTTCATGATCTTCTGCGCGGCGCCGATCCGCTTCTCCGTCAGGTATTTTATCATGGAGACGCCTTTCATTTCCCGGAACAGCCTGGATACATAGGTATAGTTATAGTTAAATTTCTCCGCCACTTCCTCCACACTGTTAATGACCATAAAATTCTTATCCACATATTCCAGGACCTCCTCTCTGGCTTTCTGGGATGTACTCCGGTCCAGCCGGTCCTGAAGATAAAACGTGACGCTCTCCAAAAATGCATTCTGTATCTCCTGTGTCCCGCCGGCGATGCTTAAGATGGAATAAAACTTTTCCTTCGCTTTTTCGGCGCCAGCCTGGTCCTCGATATTCAGACTGCTCTCCAGCATTTTATAAACATCATGCACGATCTTAACCAGCTGCTTTTGCGTACAGCCGCATTCCAATACATAGGACATAATATTCATCAGTTCTTCCAGCAGGATGTTATAATTGTCCATCTTAAACAGGACTTTTATATTATTCTGGAGCCGGAGGCTGGCGGCGTCATATAATTCCATCTCAGACGGCACGGACTCCATCTGTTCCAGTACAAAGATCTGTTCCCTGGCAGGCACTACCCAAGTTTCCAGAAGATTTCTGATCCGATGGGTATAATTCCAGATATCCTCCCGCTTTACCTGTTTTTCACGATAGCAGAGATGAAATTTCATACCGGGATATTGGCTATGGATTCTCCCGCACAGAACTTCGGCGATCTGCTCCATATCCAATTGCTGTTCATTGGAAGCGGTCAGGACAATATTTTTAAAATTACAGGGATTCCCGTCTGCGATCATCCACTCCGGTGACCCTGACGGAAGGTCTTCCAGGATCTCTTCCCACTTCACTCCTCCCCCGCTGTCCAGGGATGCCGCATAAAACTCTGCCAGCGAATCGCTGGCTTGGGAACAGCACAGATTGTAAAAGCAGATTCCCAGAACATAATATCCGCTGTTAACGTCTGGTTCCTGCGCAACGTCCTGCATGGAGTTATGCCCGGACATCCGTACCTGGGGAAAGGTTCTCCTTTTGGATTCCTCTAATTTGGCCCGGATCTCTTCCATTACTTCCAGGAGGTCTTCCTCAACCAGCGGCTTGACAAGGTAATAGGAAACGCCATAGCGCATGGCCTGCTTAGCGAAAGAAAAATCGCTGTACCCGCTCAGCAGCACCACATGGATGTCGGGCGCTTTTTTCCGCAGTTCCCGCGCCAGCTCTATCCCGTCCATTTTCGGCATCTTGATATCGCTGAATATCACATGGGGATGGTACTTTTCCACCAGTTCCAGCGCCTTTTCCCCATCGTTGGCCGTCGCTATGACCTCACAGTCCTCTACCGTTCTCTCGATCTTCGAAACGATACTGGACAGAATCCTCTGCTCATCCTCCGCAACGACAATCCTAAGTCTTGCCATGTCAGCTTCATCCCCCTGCATTCTTGTTTTGTCTTTCTGTCCTCTTTTTCCGGCTGCATTCCTTTATAGACGTTCCCTATGACTTGCCGTCCAGGCCGCTTAATCTGCCGCCGCACTCGATCCGGCCTCCGATGACAATCCGGCCGCCTTCGACTCCGTCGGACCGGTTCCCGATCCAAAACAGCATGTCATCGCCGTAGAACATATGAAGCCTGGCGTATATATTCGCAAGACCCATACCGTCAATCTGCATCGTGGAGAATTCATGATGCTCCACCAGCTCCCGGCAGTGATCCATGATTTCCCGAATTCTCTCCTCAGAAAAGCCTATCCCGTTGTCCTCAATGGTAATCCGGAACCGGTTCTCTTCCATCTCACCCGAGATCCGGACCGTGCAGTCCAGCCGGTCGCTGTATTTCAGACTATTTTCCACCAGCGGCTGAACCACCAGCTTCGGGACGATGATCTGCATCATGGGCAGCGGAATATCATAATGCACCGCGGTCTCGGGAAACCGCTCTTTCATAATATCCACGTAATCTCGGACGTGCCTGATTTCCTTTGAGAGCTTCACCCCATGCGCGTCCTCGCTGGAAATATAGCGCAGCATATGCATCAAATGGCTGCATACCGTCGCCACTTCATAGTTCTGCTTTTCCTCAGCCATAGCCGATATGGTCATCAGGGTATTATATAGGAAATGGGGCTGCATCTGGGCCTGCAGCGCCAGCATGGTCGACTGTAGTTCATAGGCCCGCAGGCTGATCGTCTCATCCATAGAGGTCCGCAATTTTTTCTGCATCAGGACAATCGTATCAGACAATATATTCAGTTCTTTGATATCGGTTTTCACCGGCTCATAGGTAATCCAGTGATCCCCGTCAAAATCCACTTTTTCTATTTTACCGCTCATAGTCTTAACCGGATCGGTAATGCGAACGGAAATCCGGTATGTAATCATCAGGGAACCAAACAGCAGCAGCAGGAATCCGATAAATACAATGATCAGATAGCTTATGACAGGCCGGTAAGCTTTTGCTATGCTGATACTTCCCACAATATATACGCTGGAATTCATCACCGGCTGGATCTGTACCTCGATTCCGTTTTTCGTATATTTTTCTTTTACGACCAGACCATTTTCCCTGCGGACTTTAACATCGGTCTGATCCTCCCCGTATAAAACACTGCCGTTTGCTGTGTAAACCGTAATATTCAGATCCTCGCTGCGAACGATATTATCCATCATATCCTTAAAACGGGTGTACGGCACTTCGATATCGAGAATTGCGCTGGGAGCATAACTGGGCATGTTTTTGTTCATATCCCTCTGCAGGGAGATCACGGGGACCAGATCATTCTTATAATAGGGATTCTGCGTATTGATCTCTTTTAACATATCGCTTTCATTCATTTTACAGATTTTAAGATTTCCAAGCCCGATCGGCGTGAACGCAAGCCTGTCACTATTCTCCCGCTCACTTATAAAATAATTGCTGCCCATCCAGATATATTTATTATCCCTCAGCTGAACCGCGACCCGGTAATCTTTCACGATCATTTTATAGCCGAGGAGATAGAGCTTGGTAAAGTAATCGTTCACCGGTTCTCCCGCATCATAAGCGTTGGGCAGCTCTTCCGTTACTATTTTTTTAAATTCCTCCGAATTGCACAGATTGTTGGAAAAGGTGCGCATCTGCTCAAAAAAGCTGTCAACTTCCTTTACAACCGTGTCATAAGCTGTCCTTTGCGCCAACTCCACTTTATCATTGATATCTTTTCCTATATAAATCATCAGGCTGATGATGACCAGTGAGAAAAACAGGCTGATCATGATTGCAAAGGAACGGAATAATCTTGAAGAAATGGAAGAGCCATTCATAGCGTTATCTCCTGGTCAACATGGATCGTTTTACCTATATATTACATTAATCTATACTTATTTGCCAGTGCATCCTAGTACAATTGAAATTACAAAACAGTCCTTTATTCTTTTCCACTCAGCCCTTCACTGCTCCTGCGACCATCCCGGATATAATATATTTCTGCCCGCATATATAGACCGCCAGTACCGGCACGATCGCATACAGGATTGTCACACTAACCAGATTCCAGCTGGCCGTGAAAGTCCCGTAGAAATTATAGACCTGCTGCACCACCACCGCCTTGTCGGGGTCCGGCAGCATATACAGAGGGATCGTGAATTCATTCCAGCAGTTCAGAAAGTTAATCATAATTACCGTAACCGTAACCGGCTTCAGCATCGGGAAGATCACCTGGAAAAAGATCCGCAGCGCGCCGGCGCCGTCCACGATGGCAGCCTCATCCAGCTCTTTCGGGATAGAATTCAAAAATCCATAAAACAGAAACACACTTAACGGTAAAATCAGGGCAGTGTATACAAGAACCACACCCAGCTGAGTGTTATATATGCCTAACATCCGGGTTACCTTTACCACGGTTACCATGCTGATCGGAAACATCAGACCCAGGGCAAAATAGGTATAGATTGCCAGATTCCCTTTTGTTTTCCTGCGGGCCAGCACATAGGCGCACATGGATGCGCACAGAACGCTGATCAGTACAGGAAAGACACTCACAATCAGGCTGTTGACATAAGAGCGCAGGATATTCCCCACCCTCCACACCTCACCAAAATTCTCCCAGTGCAATTCTGACGGAGGCGCAATACTCATATTGATCGCCTCGTTACTTGTTTTCAGAGCGTTAAACAGGATTACAACAATCGGTATCAGAATCAGGAGGGACAAAACCCAAGCGAATATTTCCTTGCCGATATTCCAGATCGTGCGTTTATTTGTCACCATAAGTGTTCCCTCCTCTAAGAATCAAAATCTTTGTTGGTCAGCTTCAGCGCGATCAGGCCGAAAGCCGCCGTAATGAGAAACATCACCACGCCGTAGGCGGATGACATGCCATACATCCTCTTGCCGAACTCCTTGAATACCATGGTGTTGATCAATTCCGTGGAGCCGTTGGGACCCCCGCCGGTCAGCACATAGACGATATCGAAGGCTTTCAGTCCCTGGGAAAGATTCAGCAGCAGGTTAATGGAAATCGAGGGGAGCATCCGCGGAAGGGTAATAAAGCGCAGTTTCTGGAAAGCGGTGGCACCGTCTATGGAAGCCGCCTCGTAAAAGGATTGGTCGATCAGCTGCAGCCCCGCCAGATAGATCACCATATTAAAACCGGTCTGCCGCCATACTTCCACGAACATGACGGAGCCGAATGCGGACCCGGAGGTTGTAAGCCACGGCTTGACCAGGTTCTCAAGTCCGACCGCACCCAGAAGCTGATTGAAGAATCCGCTGGTCATTAACAGGGAGCCAAAGATCAGTCCGATGATCAGCGGGGAAAGCATGCTGGGCATAAAGTATACCGCTCTCAACGCATGCCGGCTCTTCAGCCCTTCGTTAAACAGCAGAGCCAGTGTAAAACCGATCACATTTTTCAGTACCGTGGTGACCAGTCCGAATTCTATGGTCCGCGTGATCACGGAGGTCAGCTCGGGATTGGAAAATATTTTTTTAAAATTATCAAGCCCGATAAAATGTGCCACTTCCCCGGTGATCTTAATCGCATTCCAGTCTGTCAGGGAATAATAAAAGTTCAGAACCACCGGAAAGATGAACAACAGGGAATATAGGACAATGGCGGGAAGGCTGAACCCCCAGTGATATATTTTTTTATTTATCAAAGTAATCACTCCAAAAGCAGGAGGGGCGGCAGGTTTTTACGCTTGCCGCCCCAACTCTGTTATTTTTTTTGCTATGAACACTTAGCGGCTGTTTTTTTAGTTTGTTGTGGCCGCGTCAAACATGGTAGCGCGGTATGTATCCATATTTTCCAGGAACTGGTCAGGAGTCGTTGTTCCGGCTGCAAAGCCCTGGAAATATTTGTACAGATCGGGATCCCAATACAGCATGTCGTTCATAATTCTTACCGCAGGTTCTTCCTTGCTTCTTTCCAGTGCTTCGGTAGTCGCATTGGTGGGTTTTACCGTGGTTACGCCCTTGAAAGCGGCGGTTACGAGATCGGTACGGGCCGCATAGTAGGTATCCAGGTTTTCAGGCTTTGCCAGGAATTCCAGATAAGCCTTGCACGCGTCCACGTTCTGGCTGTATTTGTTGACGTATTTGGAGATACCGCCGCCGTTGGCGTTTACCGAATCCGTTCCGGCGACCGGCAGAGGGAACATGCCCCAGTCGTCTTTACAGCCATTGGCAGCCAGTTCCGCGGGATATACGGTATAGGTCACCATCATAACCGTGTCCCTGTTCTGCAAAGAGGTATAGCTTCCGAACCAGTCTTCCGACTGACCGTCGTTGGTATAATATTTCGGTTTTCCGTCCGCTCCCTTTGCGCTGAGGAAGTCCGCGATCTGGGTTAAACCTTCTTTCGCTGATTTCAGGGAAGCGATCTTATTATCCTTGGACTCGTTCAGCCATTCCGACGCGCTGGGGGATACTTCGCGGTTAAACACATTTGTCATGGAATAGAACCAGGACTGCGTATGCCATACACCGTTGATGGGCTCGTATAGCGGAGTCTTACCCAATTCCTTGATCGAATCACACAGGGCTACGAACTCATCCCAGGTCTCTGCAGGTTTCAGGTTGTTTTCGTCAAAGAACGTCTTATTGTAGAGAACGCCTTCATAGTCCACACCCCAGGTGCTGAACCCGTACAGCTTGTCTTCATAGGTATTCGCTGTTACGGCCCAGTCCTCCATGTTGGCCGCCCAGGGCTCATTGGAAAGATCCAGTGCCATATCGGGAACTCCCAAAGATACCATGGGCTTCCCTGCGTCATACATAAAGATATCTACCACATCGCTGCCATCCGCCAGGGAGGTGCCCAGCAGAGTACTATATCCGTTATCAGGGGTCACCAGCAGTTTTACTTCGATACCGGTTTCCTCCTTGAACTTTTCGATCAGTTCACGGTCAATATCCTTGATCCAGTTTTGAGACGCCATCATTGTGATGGTGCTGCCTGCGGCGGCGCCTTTTGAATCCTCCTGCCCGCCGGCAGGTTTTGCTGTGGCTTCGGGCGCGGATGACTCTGCCGGTGCGGCTGCCGGAGTCTCAGCTTCTTTACTTCCATTGCCGCAGCCGGCGGTTCCCATAATCATCGCCGCAGAGAGTGCAACAGATACCATTTTTACAAACCTTTTTTTCATTGAATTACCTCCTGATATTTTAGATATTTCTTATAGAAAACTAGCTTTCTTTATCTATAATTATACTCAAATAGCACAAAAACTCCATGGATAGATTCTACGCAGTTTGTGTACTTTTTTTACATTCCCATCATCGTTCCCCTGATCCTGTGCGGCCTGGAATGACGGCCGTGAAAACGGCGTGGCCGAAAGCCACGCCGTTTTCACATACAACCTATACAATATTTAGGAGCCGCCGTCAAATGATTCCTTTCATAATCCGGCAACGATAGGGCATTTTTCATGTACCGCCTGATCCGTTGTTTCAAGCGTACGTTTTCAGCATTTTCTTCTCCTCCGGTACAGGATCTGAGCCGTAACTGCCCCGACCGCCAGCAGTACCAGCAGCAGCCACACAATTGTGTTCGCGCTGTCTCCCGTGGATGCACCTTTCGCGGTACTTGCAGAATCATCTGAACTTTGTCCGCCGCCACCCGAACCATTTGAGTCACCGGACGGGCTGGATGTCCTGTCCTTGAGCCCCTGAATGGCTGTATCCAGTGCTGTTTTCGCAGTATCCACCTCCTGCTGCGTGGCCGCCGTCTTATTCAGGATATTAAGTGCAGCGTCACGGGCGGTTACAAACTGTTTCCAGCTCTCATCCGTATAGTTCCCCTGCTTTTTATCTTTATGCTGGTCATAAAGGGCTTTTAATTGTGTTTTGTCCACAGCGGTCTGTGCGGTCCGGAGCTTGTCAATGGCTTCTGAGAGTGCTTTGTGCGCATCGTCCACACTCTTCTGGGTCGCATTCTTATCGTTCAGCACCAGCTGCGCTTGTTCAAGCTTATCCCGGAACAGATTCCAGCTCTCTCCGGTATAGGACCCCTGCTTTTTGTCCTTATTTTCCTCATAAAGCTTCTGAAGTTTTGATTTATCCACAACAGCAGGTTCTTTCTTCTCTGTCAGTGCGTCGATCGCAGCCTGCAGTCTGCCCACTTCCGCATTGAGCTCATCAGCTGTGGTAATCCGGCCTGCTGCCGCTTCCGCCTGTCTGATGGCTGTCTGCAGCGCGTTGTAGGAGTCATCCGTATAATTGCCTTTTTGAATGGCTTTCGCCTGCGCGATCAGGCCGGTCAGCGCGGATTTATCAAATTCAGCCGGTTTATTTTTCTCATAGAGTTCTTTCACTTTTTGATCAGACAGGGAGGTGCTGTAGAACAGGATCTCATCCATCATGCCCTTGAAGCTGCTCATGGCCTCACCGCCTGCGTTATTCCGGCATCCGCCGATCCACATCATGTAAGGGCTCTGGCTCTGATCCACACCAGCTTTGGTATCAAACGCAACCGGTTCCCCGTTTAAGTACAGGACGAACTTGTCACCATCTCTGACGACTGCAAAGTGGTTCCACTGATTCGCAGTCACTTTCTTACCGCCGCTCACTAATTCCACCGCGATCTCCGTCTGGGAGTCATGGCCGGGATAAGACCCATCTCCATTATTTGCGACGAATTTGAGCTCTCCTTTTTCCACCGTGAGATTATAGCGCCAGCCGTCATAGGTATCCCGCATCTGGGAGACCAGGGACTGAATCCGGTTCGTATCCTCCGGCTTAAACCAGCCGCTGATGGAATATTCGTTCAGATCTTTGACAATCTCTCCCACGTCCACATAGTTGTTCCTGCCGTCGAAGCTCAGACCGTTTCCGGATACGCCGGGCTTACGCTCCACCGTATCACCGGCGATCGCTCCGTCTCTCCCATAGGTGGAATCCACAGCGGTCTTTCCGCTCTCTTCTTCAAACTTAAATTCTCTTAAAGGTCCAAAGGTTACTTTCGTCTGGGCAGGGATTATGACATTGCCCATCAGATCTTTTACATTTTTAATGGAAATAATGGTTTCCACAAACGGTTCCAGTGGATTCGCAAGGGTCAGCATGACAGTCCGGTTGTCACTGGAC
Source organism: Diplocloster hominis (assembly GCF_032380655.1). Classification (NCBI taxonomy): domain Bacteria; kingdom Bacillati; phylum Bacillota; class Clostridia; order Lachnospirales; family Lachnospiraceae; genus Diplocloster; species Diplocloster hominis. The sequence goes on from NZ_JAWDIY010000021.1 coordinate 52,911, forward strand.
AGTTCGGCTTTGGTCACGGTATTGGCGGATGCCTTCGTCCTGCCGGCAGCACTGGTGATCGTATAGTTATTGACATCATTTGCCGTTTCTCTGGTCACAGATTCGTTAAATTCCACCTGTACCCGGGTACTGGAAACAGGTATGGATTTCTCGATGACGGGACCTGCCGTATCCGGTACCGTGCTCACCTTTACAGCCGACTTCTCCCCGTTCACGGTGTTATGTACGGCCGCGACCTCAAAATCATAATCTTTTTCGGATTCCAGCGTTTTGTCCGTATACTGATTCGTAAAGGTCTTGCCGATGTACTCGCCGTTCCGGTAAATATGATATTCTTTTACATTCATTCCGTCCATCTGCACCGCGTCCCAAGTCAGAGTAACCTCGCTGGAAGAGATGGCACTGATCCCCAGATTCTTTGGTGCCGGGATCGATACATCCGTCACATCGGACGGTACCTGTTCCGGATCGTATATGGTAAGCCAGGTGTAAGTACTGGGTTCCATGGTCAATTCAATCTCAATATCACCGTTGGAGTCAATGGTGTATTCTTTCCCGTTCATATCACCGATGCACACAAAGGCCTTTTTATCTGTTGGAACCGCATTTACCTCGGGAATCTCAGGTACCGGAGGTGTCTTATCCTGATAATTGGCACCCATATGTCCGATGGGTCCGGAGGTCCGTGTCGGAGGTGTCAGCCGGTAGTGGGAGCCTTCCATGGGCGCAGGCGCGGATGTGCGGTCGGTAAGTCCCGTAAAGTACAGCGGAATCTTGACCTTCTGCGTCACGGTCCCGCCGGTCTGGTTAAAGAAAGCTGCCAGTCCCTTCTGCTCATACTCCGGGGACGCATGGACAAAACCGTCGATCGCCGTGGTGTTCATACTCTCGATGTCGACCGGTACAGGCGGCGCGATATGGATGATATCAGCCCCCAGGATATCACGGTACTTGTTATAGAATCTCCCCCAGGTTTCGATTACATTTTCCGACGGACTGAACTTTCCTTCTTCTTCCTGATACAGCCCATTTCCTCCGCGGTAGGAACCGATGACACCGCTCATCATGTTCATGCCCACCATAAAGTCGTAGGATTCTATCCGTTCATTATAAGGCCAGAAGGAGGAGTCACCGCCGCCGCCATAAGGGGAGAGGGGTACCAAAGTCCAGCCCATGGCCGGTGTCTTTTCAAAGGTCCCGTAATAGGACATCTGCCTGCCGTAGATCAATTGCGCCGCATGCGGAACGTTAAAGCCCGGCTCAGCATATCCCATAACCGCCATATTGGCACCCGCCAGGAAATTCCAGTCGGGGGAATTGATATATACGTTGCGCGCCCGAAGCTCCCGGTAGAAGTCACGGATCGCGTATTCCCACTGTTTGACCACAGAGTCCTCCGCGCCTTCATGGCCGGTATGATCGGAATGGGTACAGATCGCGCCGGGGAAGGGCCCGTCCACCTCCAGACAGTCAAAATTGGTGGCATCAATAAATTTCAGTGTGTTTTCCAGTGTATTATGAGCTTCCGGCCCGTTCATACACCGCATCTTTCCCCAGGTGCCGTCCTCGTTGGATTCGCTTTGATCCCCTCTGGCCGCCTGCATGACATAGGCCCCCAGAAGAATATCCTTTGAGTGGGCATATTCTGTCAGCGCTTTGAATTTATCGATATTTCCCTGGGAGATATCTTCCACGTTGGCTCCGGACCCAAAGGACATCAGAACCATGTTGAAGCCGGCATTGGCCGCCTGGTCAATGCCCCATCTCACCGTGTCGGGATTGGAGCTGATCAGATGATAGATGAGCGGTGCATCCAGCGTCTGCGGGAACAGAACGCGGTACATTTTTTTGACTTCCAGAGTCTGCCACTCAAAATAGCTGCTGCTGCGGAACAATTCATAAAGCTGATGGGATTCGAAGGTCTCTGCGTTTTTCAAGCGGTAATTCGGCCCGAAGTTTTCAAAATCGTATTTGCCCATCTTGGCACTGTTGTTCTCCGCATCCACCGCATAACTGCTGATGATCAGTCCATTGGCCTCATCAACGTCTTCCCACTGTTTGAAGATATATTGCCCGTTGTTTCTGTCATGATTGTCATTGCCCATATTCATATTGGAGTCCATATAGAGGGCATCCTGCAGGCTTCTGGGCGCAGGCAGCACCTCTGTGGACATGCGGTGAACCACCACATCATTTTCTCCGGTATTGGTCACATTGACTACCTTGCTCATGGCCGGAAGTCCGTCATAGATCTCATAGCGGACCTGCACCTTAACACCTGCGAACTTTGCGTCTGCACTTTCAGGAGCCGTGAAGTTGACTATGAGGGCTTTGCCCTTGGCCGGCCACGGTGTGTTTTTCATGGACGGAGGCGAAATTCTTTCATCGAATTCCCAATGGAAGGGTTCTTTGGTACTGTCTTCGACCTGATAGCTCTCATATTGGAACGTGGGGATGGTTTCATCTGTACCGCCCACATCGAACAGCGTATCGGAAGCCGTATCCTTATCCACATACTGATCATTCAGCGCCATACGGATGTCTGCCTGGAGATTTCCTTTGTCCAGCATACTGATACCGGTATAAAGGTTCTGATAGTCAACGGTCAGAAAGTTCTGGTTGATATCAAACACCCGCTTTACAAGTCCGTTGGATATCGTAACCTTCCCATCCTGCTCCTGTATGTCGGACGGTATACTGATTTTACCTGCCGCCCAGTAATCCATTCCGCTCTCCGCAGCCCCGCCTTCCAGGTCCTGGGCCACCGAATAGGTGTATTCCACCGCCAGGTTTGCGATTCCTTTTTCATTGACTACGGCGCCTGCCGGAATCTTATAAGTATAGGAGCTGCCCGGCACCAGTTTTTCCATGGATTTTACCACCAGCGTTTCCGTTCCGTCAACCGTGTCATCCTGCTCCTCCAAAGCTGTCTCGGTTGCCACCGGATTTCCTTCTCCATCATAGATCTGTATCGGTTCCGTGCCCATGGCCAGTCCCATATTATAAGTGATCTGTATCCTGCCTTCCGGGCTGATCAGGGAACCTTCCTTGGGTTCGACTGTATTCACTTCCGGCGGAAGCTTATCCTTAATACCTATCGTAGCCGCTTCCACCTGTTCCTGCGTCAGGGCTTTGTCGTAGATCCTGACATCATCCAGTCTTCCCTTAAATGCGTGTCCGTTGAATATCCCGGTTCCTTCCGCATTATATCCGCATCCGATCAGCAGATTCACGGGATTCGTGCTCAGATCGGTCGTCGTACCCCCTCCGGTGCTGATCAGCCGGCCGTTTATGTAGAGGCAGGCCTTCTGTTTGTTTCCGGTCACGGTAATGTTTGTCCAGTCTCCAAACGTAAATGTTCCTGCCGGAGCGCTTACACCGGTTCCATCCAATGCACAATCTATGGTTCCCTCTCTGCCGCTGTCTCCTCTTACGGCAATATAGAAGGAATGTTCTCCCACCGTTGTCCGGTCCCGCCCGAATATCTTATTCAGATTATTGGCCGCGCCTTTCTCCAGAAAAGCCCAGGCGGAAAACGTGTACTCTGTAGAGACAGCCGGATTGCCCACATCTGCATATGCAGTCTGGCCGTCGAACCGGATGGATTTGTCAAAAATACCGAAATCGTCTACCTCACAGGTCCCATAGATCGGGTATTCCGTGTGATCCATGTCATTGATAATGACTTTTTTTCCGCTGTTTTCACCGCTGCCGTCAATTATTTCATCCATGGCAAACTTGTACAGGGGATCCGGCAATGTGACATCGCCTTCGTCACCCCCGCCTGTTCCGGTTCCATCCGCCAGATCATTGATTTCTTCTGCGGAAAGAGATCGGTTATAGAGTTTCAGGTCATCCATCAGCCCCTTGAACATATGAGGCTGGAACGGCCCGTCTCCCTTCTCATTCCAGCAGGTGCCCACCAGAAGCCCCAGATCCCATTCATCCGCAGGTCCCGGCGTCTGTGTGACTGCTGCGGCTTCCCCGTTGATGTACAGCGTCTGTGCCGTTCCATCATTGGTAACGGCCACGTGCTGCCAGGAACCAAGTGCGACAGTCCCGGCACCAGTCTCAGTGTAACCGGGGCATTCGGCTTCCAGTTTTCCATTGTTCCGGATGCGCAGGCCCAGCTCTTTCTCATCCGGCACAGCGGTGCGTGCCCGTCCGGTGATCCTGCTGAGTCCATTGGGACTGGGATCAATATTTACCCATGCGGAGATCGTAAGCTGACCGGTGGTAAACTGGTAATCCTGTCCCAAATTTATGTAGTTCGTATTTCCGTCAAATCTAAGAGCCTGACCATGGCCGTCTTTGGAAGCTTCCCATGTGGGCGCATCTCCCAATACATCGTAAGTCTTACCGTCTGCCTGGTTGGTAACCGTGTTTTGGTCCACTGCCTCCATATCCAGGTCGACCAAGAGATCATCCGCTGCGGGAGCGACGATATCGGCAAGCGCCTTTATCTCATCCACGGAAAGGGATCGGTTATAAAGCTTCACATCGTCCAACAGCCCTTTGAACATATGTTGCTGAAAGCCCTCTGTCCCCTCCATATTCCAGCAGGTCCCGACCAGCAGATCCAGATTCCACTCATCTGTAGGTCCCGGCACCTCCGACGAACCGGCAGCCTCACCGTTTATATATAGTGTCTGGGTCGTTCCGTCGTTGGTCACTGCCAGATGCTGCCAGGAATCAAATGGCACCGCGCCCTCTTGGGTCTCCGTATAATCAGGGCATAAGGCTTCCATCTTGCCGTTTCCTCTGACATAAAGGCCCAGTTCCTTCTCCCCGGACACAGCGGTCCTTCCCCGTCCGGTAATACGGTTCAGCCCGTTGGGGGAAGCGTCCAGTTTCACCCAGGCCGCTATGGTGAGCTGTCCGGTGGTAAACTGGTAATCCTGTCCCAGGTTGATGTAATTCGTACTTCCGTCCAGCCTCAGGGCCTGTCCGTGTCCCTCTTTGCCTTCCTCCAGTGCGGCAGGGTTCCCCGCTACCTGATATGCCTGATTATCCGCTTTGTTGATAATGGCTCCATCATTCATAGATTCCATATCCAGGTCCACTAACGGGCCGTCATTCATACCGGCCGGGGCACCTCCTCCCGGATCAGCCGGTGGTTCTTCTGCTGCCGCCGATATGGACATACCACTGCATGAGATACAGACAGCCAGCAGAACTGCTAACAACTTTCTACATTTTTTCAACATAAATGCCCTCCTCTTTTTATTTTCTCCATTATAGCAAGTACATCCTCTAAAATATTTAGACTATTTTTTCACATTTTGTGGATATTTTTTACAGAGCGGAGGAGGTAATTTGAGTTTATTAGATATTTTATACAACAACGGCTGGGCAAAAGCCAGGGATGCAATAAAAATACCAAAAAAACAGCAACGCCGAATATACTTCAGCGCCGCTGCTTTTCATCTTTTATTATTTACAGCAATTCATATTGTCAAATGCCGGGTTAACCGCATAGAAATTCTTGGAGTCCAGATGCTCCTGCACGATTCTCAGGGATTCACCGAATCTCTGGAAATGCACAATTTCCCGTTCTCTCAGGAACCGGATGGGTTCCACGATTTCCGGATCTTTGATCAGACGAAGAATATTGTCATAGGTGGTGCGGGCTTTCTGCTCCGCTGCCATGTCTTCGAACAGATCGGTGATCGGGTCGCCTTTGGACTGGAACACTTCTGCGGTAAAGGGTACGCCCCCTGCCGACTGAGGCCACAGGCCTAATGTGTGGTCCACATAATATTTGTCAAAACCGGAGGCTTTGATTTCTTCGATCGAAAGATTTCTGGTCAACTGGTATACGATCGCACTGATCATCTCCATATGGGCCAGCTCTTCCGTTCCGATATCTGTCAGCACGCCGGTCACCTCTTTATAGGGCATGGTGTACCGTTGGGACAGATAGCGCATAGAAGCGGCCAGCTCTCCGTCCGGGCCGCCAAACTGGCTGATGATCACCTGAGCCATCTGAGGATTCGTCTGGGTGATTTTTACAGGGTGCTGTAATCTCTTCTCATATCTCCACATTTAGTAGCATCCTCCTTCCTGCCAGGGCCACGGCTGATTGATCCATTCCCAGGACCTGCTGCATCCGGTTGCGGTATCCACAGTAAGCGGGCCGTACAACCGGGCATATTCTTCCAGCGCGTCGTTTCTCATCCTGCTGTAATCGTTGAAATAAGCCAGCGCATCCTGGTCGCAGGGATGGGTATCCAGGTAAAGCAGGACATCGTCCACGGCAAAGCTTACCATATCTATATAATGTAAGAGTTTCTCACGGCTTTGTACGTTCGTATTCATCCTCTGCCACCTCTCATTCCACACCAAGGTTTGTCTAGCGACGGGAATATGGTCCCGGTCATCAGGGCCTTGTGTACGTCATAAGTCTCTTCCCATCTGGTCCAGGGCACGTAGGCCATCCCGACAGGATATTTGTCATTTTTGTCCATGCCGCAGTCAGGGCGGTACGCCGGCTGCATCGGCATCTGATATCTCGAACGTTCCCGGTTATTTGAAACAGGAACGGCAGCTCTCGCGGTAACGCAATCCGGCTGTCTGCAATCTGCCATTTTATAGCTCCTCTCTGAATATTATTTCCATTATTATGGTATGACAATATTCAGAATTTGCCACTTCCTTTCTTACAATTTAATTGTTGTTATCCTAATTATTCTCCGCTTGTTTCAGCTTTGGCATTTGCATCTGCACGTTACGGTTCTTATTTTCGATCACCCTTATATCTGTCGAATCCGCCACTATAATCCGGGAACAGACGGACGGAAAATATCCCGTCTCCACCACACCCGGATAACTGTGCAGCAGATCGGACAGCTTCCGGTAACCGGCCGGGGACGGGCTGTGGATATCCAGAATGTAATTCCCGTTGTCCGTTTGGTATGCCTGCCCGTTGCCGGTGCGAAGGATTGGGGTGTAACCAAGCCCGTGGATTTTCTCAGACAACAGGCGCCACCCGAATGGCAGGACTTCCACCGGCAGCGGAAAAGCTCCAAGTCTGGAAACTTGTTTTCTGTGATCCATGATCCAGATCACCTGCCCGGAATGGTATGCCGTGATCTTTTCGCGGGTTAAGGCCCCGCCGCCTCCTTTCACCGCCTCAAAATCCGGATCGATCTCATCCACTCCGTCGATAGTCAGATCGATGCGGGGTACTTCATTGATATCTGCCACCGGAATTCCGAATTCTTCCGCCAGCTTCTCAGAAGCACGGGAGGTGGCTACCGCCTGTAAACGCATACCCTCTTTGACCAGTTCCCCTGCACGCCTGATCAGGTAATACGCGGTGGACCCGGTTCCCAGGCCCAGGATCATATTGTCCCGAATGTACTCTGCCGCTTTTAGGGCGGCAGCCTGTTTTTGTTCCTGTTGAATTCGCATTATAGTTCCTCCACGATCCATTGATGCCCTTCCGCTCCCAGAAGTTCATCCGCGGCCTCAGGGCCATTGGTACCGGACGGATAGGTATAGATTGGCTGTCCTGTCTGCCGGTATGCACTGCGCAGCTGATCGATATAATTCCAGCTGGTCTCGATCTGGTCCCACTGGGAAAACCAGGAGCGCTCGCCTCTTAAGCAGGCGCCCAGCAGCCGTTCGTAGGCCTCCGGAGTATTGATCCTGTTTTCCAGCGAACAGCTCTGGCAGAAATCCATTTTGGCCTGGGAGATCTCATCGGTGTCTCCGGGTTTTTTTATATTGAACTGGAGATGTACCCCTTCCTCCGGCTGTATTTTCACGACCAGGATATCCGGTTCCATGCCGGACTCGGGCCGTTTAAACACGATGGTCACTTCCATCTCTCTGCGCCCCAGCTTCTTACCCGTACGGATGTAAAACGGCGTCCCTTTCCAACGTTCATTGTCGATGAATACTTTCAGCGCCGCATAAGTCTCTGTAATCGAATCGGGCGGCACCCCGGGCTCCTGCAGGTATCCCTCATATTGGGCCAGCACCAGCTGCCTGCCGATCTGATCCGTACGGACCGGACGCAGGGCTTTCAGCACCCGGATCTGCTCTTCGTGCATCCCCTCGGGTGAGAGATCCTGGGGCCGCTCCATAGCTACGATAGACAGGATCTGGAGGAGATGGTTCTGCACCATATCCTTCATGGCCCCGCTGGTATCATAGTAGCCGGCTCTGGTCTCCACTCCTACATTTTCCATAGCTGAGATCTGAATATTATCGATATATTCCGCGTTCCATATATTCTTAAAGATCGGATTCGTGAACCGGATCGTCTGAATATTCCGGATCATTTCCTTGCCCAGATAATGGTCGATCCGATAAATATGATCCGGTTCGAAGAACGCTTCCAGCTTATCATTTAACTCCTCCGCCGCTTTCAGGCTCTCCCCGAACGGCTTTTCCAGAATCACCTTTCCTTTTTCCGCTCCCGTCACACGTCCCAGACCATAGGCGATCACCGGAAAAAACCTGGGTGCCACGGCAAAGTAGAAAATATGGGAATCGATCCGGCTCTCCTGGTAAAAAGCATCCAACGCGTCATAGGCAGCCTCCTGTGTGAAATCCATCTGATAATAGCGGATCCCCTGGATAAACTGCCGGAACGCTTCCTCCCGGAATACAATTCTGGAAAAACGGCGAACCCACTCTCTGGCTGCTTCACAGTATGTCTGGGTGTTATAATCCCTGCGGCCGATTATAATCATCCGCTCTGCCGGCAGTTTGCCGGAGGCACTCATATTATAAAGGGCAGGCAGCAGCTTCCGAAACGTCAGATCACCGGTGCCTCCGAAGATTGTCAGCGCTTGTTTCATAATTTCCTCCAATCGTGCATGTTTTATTAGCACATATAGGTATGGGTGAACTTATTTCCCCCAGTCATGGTGGAAACTGCCCTCCTGATCGGTACGCAGATAGGTGTGCGCGCCGAAGCAGTCTCTCTGGGCCTGAATCAGGTTCGCCCCCACGTGTGCCCCGCGAAACGCGTCCAGATACGCCAGCGCATTGGTCATGGCAGGCAGCGGCAGACCAGCTTTGATTCCCTGCGTTACGATTTCACGCAGGCTGTTTTGGTTTTTCTCGATTCCCTTCCGGAAGAACTCATTGAACAATAGGTTCTCAAGGTTTGGATTCTCCTGAAATGCAGCTGTTATATCATTCAGGAAAACCGCCTGGATAATACATCCGGCCCGGAAGATAGACGCGATCCTGCCAAGTTCAAGGTTCCAATCATACTGTTTTGAGGCATCTTTCAGCAGTGAAAAGCCCTGGGCATAAGCAATGATTTTAGCAGCATAGAGCCCCTCCCGCACCATCCCGATAAATTCCGATGGATCGTCCGCAGCCGCAATATCCGGCCCTTTCAGCAGCCGAAACGCTTTTTCCCGTTCCTGCAGCCGGTTGGACATCACTCTGGCGTTACAGGCAGCCGTGATCATCGATACGTCGATGCCCTGCTTCAGGGATTCGATACTGGTCCACCGGCCGGTGCCTTTCTGCGCCGCGCTGTCCTGGATATAATCGACCAGTTCCCCGGTGGTACAGTCGTCGGGCTCCTTTAGTATATCAGCCGTAATGCCGATCAGATAGCTCTTCAGCTCACCCGACTGCCACTCCCCGAAAATCTCGGACAGCCGAAGATTGTCAAATCCCCCGATATATTTTAACAGCAGATAGGCTTCGGCGATTAACTGCATATCGGCATATTCAATTCCGTTGTGGACCATTTTCACATAATGGCCGGCCCCATCCGGTCCGATGTAGGTACAGCAGGGCTCCCCCTCCGCCTTTGCCGAGATGTCACTTAAAACCGGCCCAATTTCACGGTACACGTCCGCATCACCTCCAGGCATAATGGATGGTCCGAATCTGGCCCCTTCCTCTCCGCCTGAGATGCCAACCCCAAAATAACAGATCCCCTGCTTTTTAAGCAGTTCAAAGCGTCTTCTGGTATCCTCGAAAAAAGAATTCCCGCCGTCCATCAGGATATCCCCCTCCTGAAGCAGAGGCGCCAGATTTGAAATCACCGCGTCCACAGGAGCTCCTGCTTTGATCATCATGATAATTTTCCGGGGTCTGCTAAGCGCCTCTGTCAGTTCTTCCAGGCTGTAAAACGCGCGGATTCCCTCATGGGGATATTCCTTAACCATCGTGTCGGTTAACTCTTTTGACCGGTTATACACGGCTACCCGGTATCCGTGATCCGCCATATTAAGCGCCAGGCTCCTTCCCATCACAGAAAGTCCGATTACCGCAATATCATATTTATCCATCTATCTTCCTCCATATTATCCGTCTATTTTCCTTCATACGATTCCTCTGTTATCCTCTATTCGCGGCTTCCCGCTATTCTCGGTTTCCCTCTCATAGAGATTTTAGTTCATTACACTTATATCCTCTGGATCAAATACGAGGCTGACAACCTCATTAAGGGTGACTGCATCACAGATTTCCTTAATCCTTCCCGTCCGGGCACCCAGACGGAAACAGATCAGGTTGTTAGAAAACCGGTTGGCCACCAGAAGGAACTTTCCTCCCGGTACAATAACAAAATCTCTGGGATGCCTGCCGCCGCAGGACACAAACTGTACCACTTCCGGAAGTTCCCCTTCCAGTGAGAACACGCTTAGAAGATCCGAACCGCGGGTGGAAACATACAGGAACCGCTCATCCGGTGATATCCGGAGTGCTGCCGTGTCATCTTCCCTGGTCCCCTTTTCCGGCAGAACCGAACAGGAATCCAGCTGACAAAAGCCTGCGTTTTCATCCACACGGAAGGTGTACAGTTCGTTGCTTCGTTCCGTCACCAGATAAAACCTGGTGTGGTCCCGGTTAAAGATCCCGTGTCTTGGTCCGCTTCCGGCCGGAAAACTTATTTCTCCCGCCGGCTCATAATTCCGGGAGCTGTCAAAGATCCGTACCTTATCAAGCTCCAAACAGGGCACCAGCAGATACCGGCCATGCAGGATGACCTGGTGGCAGCCGGCAGCCGGCGCGATCTGGATTCTTTTGAGCAGGCGAAGGCCTTCTTCGGATGTTTTCTGCTCTTCATAAACCATAACCGACCCCTCGTGGTAATTCGCCGTATAAATCCGTGTGCCGTCCTGTACCACATAACATGCCGTCTGCTCTTCGCAAAAAATCTCCGCTGCCGGGTCCTCTGCTGACAAATCTACCAGGCAGATACCGGCCCTCTTATGGCGTTCCACCGGTGCAGCGATCTTCCCCTTCTGCAAAGATACATATTTGGCATTCGGAGCCGGGTAATACAGTTTAGGCTCTGTCAATGCTCCCGTCTCTTCATCTACAGTAAATCGGTAGATGCCGAAACTCTGCGCAGATTCATAAGTTCCAGCGTATCCCGTTAATATGCTCATATTACTCTTTCCTCCATTGTGCGTTTCCCGCACCTATAGCTATGGTGAACCTCAGACCGATCCACCGTCCTCCTTAGTAACAAATCCCGATAGCAATTCTTGTTCTTTACTTACCTGCATTACTCGCCTTAAATGTAATTATATCAATTACAGTTTGTATTTGCAATAAGTATTTCTAATATTTTATTGCATTCCGTATAAAATATTCACGGAACTGGTTTCCGCAGCAAAAAGACAGGACCGCCGGATGATGGGACTGCCGGGAAATAAAATTCGCATACCAGATATTCATGTAAACATGAAATCATGTTCCGTATCTGGTATGACTTTTTCATTTCCCGGCAGGCCAATCATCTGACGATCCTGTCCGTCCGGCCGAAAACGCCCTTTATTTATTCACATTTAAATTTGTAAACCGTAGTGGTGTCGTAGCATTCCCCCGCCTTCACCACCGGTGAAGGAAACGCCGGCCTGTTCACGGCATCCGGATAATACTGGGTTTCAAAGCAGACACCGGCGCGTCTTGCATAAGAGCAGCCGCCTTTTCCGATCTCTCCCTTCAGGTAATTCCCGCTATAGAACTGGACACCCGGCAGATCGGTATACATTTCCATCACGATCCCGCTCTCCTCTGATTTTAACACAGCGAATGGCTGTCCGCTGCCGGGATGGGCCAGCACCCAGTTATGATCATAACCCCCGGCCAACGTCAGCTGTTCAAAATCGCTGTCGATCTCATCCCGTATCCGCTTAGCCGCGCGGAAATCCATAGGGGTAAGGTCGACCGGCGCGATCTCTCCGGTAGGGATCGACTCCGCGTCCGTTGGCGTGTACGCATCTGCATCCATCCAGAGTATCTGATCCACAGCGTTCCCTGAATCATGGCCGTTCAGATTAAAATAGCTGTGATTCGTCATATTGAAAACAGTATCTTTATCCGAAACCGCATGATAAGATATTTTCACCTCATTGTCAGCGGTCAGCGTATAAGTCACCGTAACATCCGCCGTTCCGGGAAATCCCTGATCCCCATCCGGACTGTGCAGGTTAAAAATAACTGCGGGTTCTGACTCCGTGCCGCTCATCTTCGCATCCCACATCCGCTCATAGTATCGGTTGAATCCGCTGTGCAGATTATTTCCATTATCATTTTGATCTAATTTCCAGACAATCCCATTCAGTTCGAAGGCCGCTTTCCCGATCCGGTTGGCATTTCTTCCAACAACAGCTCCCAATCCCGTATCATTGTGCCGATATCCTTCCGGCCCCTCAAATCCAAGCACCACATCCAACATTTTCCCGTTCCGGTCCGGCACCATAAGTGAATACAAAATCGCGCCGTAATCGCTCACGGTCAATTTACATCCGTTACCATTCTCCATCGTATAAAGTGTCGCTTCCGAATCCTGAAATTTACTAGTCGTTATCCCCATAACTGCATGCTCTCCTTTTGTAAAATTCTTTCGTCTTTCATCGTACTATGAAATCCTCCAAAAATCAATGGGCACATAGAAAGGCACATGGAGGATCTGGGAGGGTACTAAGGGCCGGGAGGAGAGCGGGGCGGCCAAACCTGGGGGCACGGGCAGCAAATCTCGCGGGGCCATATCGCTTCGACCGGACCTTAGAACGGGTAACTCCGATGGAGGGAGAACCTCTTATTGGCAGGGCCCGGAACAAACTCGCCAAAGGACGGCTCGGACAGTGTTCCAGGCCCTGCGAGGTTCTCCCACCATCTGCGTAACCCGTTCTAAGGTCCGGTCTCAAGCGATATGGCCCCGCGAGATTTGCTGCCCGTGCCCCCAGGTTTGGCCGTCCCGCTCTCCTCCCTGCACTATATATGGCCTTTTTCCATGGTCGGACTGGTTGGGGGATCTGTAATTTTTTTCTTTCATTTACTGAAGTGGAATTAGGACAGGATTAGAACGGGTGCGAGCGGCGTATGAGCTCACCCCTGAGATGAATCTGGTATTTTCGGGCGGAATTAGAGCAGGCGCGGACTGGGGCGGGGACAGACACTGGGGGAGGAGCCAAAAGCCAGGATGTAACCCGCCAGGTGTCCGCTCGGTACGGACTTGCCCTATGGGGCCTGGCAGGGGAACGGTGTCTGTGATCTCCTCTCTCACATAAGGCGCCCGTGTGAAATCTTAATGAAATCGGATCGGCAGGTTTGTGGCGAAAGACTGCGTTCCATGCAGTCTTTCGGTGGCTGCTGAACCGCGAATGCATCAAGCATTCACGGTGAATCAGCCACGTACCGCAAACCTGCCGATCCGATTTCATTTAGATTTCACCGGGTAACAGCCTTAAGTGAGAGAGGGGATCACAGACACCGCTCCCCTGCCAGGCCCCATAGGGCAAGTCCGTACCGAGCGGACACCTGGCGGGTTACATCCTGGCTTTTGGCTCCTCCTCCAGTGTCTGTCCCCGCCCCAGTCCGCGCCGGCCCCCAGCAAATTATTTCCCCTGAATATACCCCTGCGCCTTCAGAAGCTCCGCGCATAAAACCGCACCGCCGGCCGCGCCGCGGACCGTATTATGGGAGAGGCCCACGAATTTGTAATCGTAGACGGTGTCTTCGCGAAGGCGTCCTACAGATATACCCATGCCGTTCTCAAAGTTGACGTCCATCTTGACTTGCGGACGGTTATCTTCTTCCAGGTATTGAATGAACTGCTTCGGAGCGCTGGGCAGGTTCAGTTCCTGGGGAAGGCCCCTGAAGTTTACTAAACGGTCGATCAGTTCTTCTTTGGCCGGCTTCTTTTCAAAGGATAGGAATACGGCTGCGGTGTGTCCGTCCAGCACGGGTACACGGATGCACTGGCAGGTGATGACAGGGCTTTGCGCTTTGACGATCTCTCCGTTCTCGATGCTGCCCCACAGACGTAAGGGTTCCTGCTCGCTCTTTTCTTCTTCTCCTCCAATGTAGGGGATGATATTTTCAATCATTTCCGGCCAGTCTTTGAAGGTCTTGCCTGCGCCGGAGATCGCCTGGTAGGTGGTGGCTACCACTACAGTGGGAACGAATTCTCTCCAGGCGGTCAGTACGGGAGCATAGCTCTGGATGGAGCAGTTGGGTTTTACTGCGACAAATCCTCTCTGGGTTCCCAGACGCTGTCTCTGGAATTTGATTACCTCGAAGTGTTCCGGATTGATTTCCGGTATTACCATGGGTACGTCCGGAGTCCAACGGTGCGCGCTGTTATTGGACACGACCGGAGTCTCTGTTTTCGCATACGCTTCCTCGATGGCTTTTATTTCTTCTTTCGTCATATCGACGGCGCTGAATACAAAGTCAACACTGGCTGCTACTTTTTCAACCTCATTGACATTCATCACTACCAGTTTCTTAACCGCTTCCGGCATCGGTGTCTGCATTTTCCAACGGTCACCTACCGCGTCCTCATATGTCTTACCTGCAGACCGGGGGCTTGCGGCGATCGTAACCACTTCAAACCACGGATGATTTTCCAATAATGAAATAAAACGCTGTCCTACCATACCGGTACCGCCCAGGATACCTACTCTTAATTTCTGACTCATCTTCCCATTCTCCTCATTATTCTATTTATATGTAAGAGTTCCGCTGTGGGAACTCTTCATCTGTTCATTATTTGTTTTTGTGCAGCGTACATTTGTCTTTATTGGAAATATACTACTCCAATTCTGCAAAAAAAGCAACTGAATTCCCTAATTTCAGCATTTTTCCGGGAAAGGATTCCATTCTTTACTGAGGTATTGTTTATTTTGTTCAATCACCTGCTCCATTACGCTTTTTCCCGGTGCTCCCAGTGTGGTCCGCTTATTCACACAGGTCTCCAGGCTGATGGCATCGTAAATATCTTCCCCAAACACCGGACTGACCGCCTTGAATTCCTCCAGTGTCATGTCATCCAAAGCTTTGCTCCGATCGATACAATACAGTACCAGGCGCCCTACGATCCCGTGGGCGTCGCGGAACGGCACGCCATGATTTACCAGATAATCCGCGGCGTCTGTGGCATTGGTGAACCCATTTTTCGCGCTGACTTCCATCACATCTTTCCGGAACTTCATGGTAGACATCATACCGGTAAACAGCTGGATACATTTTTTTACCGTGTCCAGAGCGTCAAAGGTCCATTCCTTATCCTCCTGCATGTCCTTGTTGTAAGCCAACGGCAGGCCTTTCATGGTCGTAAGCAACGCCATCAGCGCGCCATAGACCCTGCCTGTCTTGCCGCGGACCAGCTCCGCGATATCCGGGTTCTTCTTCTGGGGCATGATACTGCTTCCCGTGCTGAATGCGTCATCGATCTCCACGAACTGATACTCATTGGAATTCCAGATAATAATTTCTTCAGAGAAGCGGCTCAGATGCATCATAATGATCGAGCAGGCGGACAATAGTTCCAGTACATAATCCCGGTCCGAGACAGAATCCATACTATTTTGCGTCGGACCATAGAAGCCCATCAGCTCCGCCGTCCGGTACCGGTCCAGCGGATAGGTAGTCCCTGCCAGCGCACCGGCTCCCAGGGGGCAGTAATTCATACGCTTGAACACATCCTGCAGGCGCTCCCGGTCTCTTTTAAACATCTCAAAATATGCTCCCAGATGATGCGAAAGCGTTACCGGCTGTGCCTTTTGCAGATGTGTGAATCCAGGCATGTAGGTCTCGGTATTTTCTTCCATAATATGGAGCAGAACCTCTAATAACTCCCTGACCAGGGACTCAATTTCCAGCACCCCCACACGGACATACAGTTTCATGTCCAATGCGACCTGATCATTACGGCTGCGGCCTGTATGCAGTTTCTTTCCCACCTGGCCGATCCGTTCGATCAGATTCGCCTCCACAAAACTATGGATATCCTCGTATTCTTCGGTTATCTGAAGTTTTCCGGATTCCACGTCTTCCCGGATTCCTTTCAGCCCCTCCACGATCTGCTCCCTTTCTTCTTCCGTCAGCATTCCCTGCTGCGCCATCATGACCACATGGGCGATGCTGCCCTCTATATCCTGCTTATAAAAGCGCTGGTCAAAGGTAATGGATGCATTAAAATCATAAACCAGCTGGTCCGTCTGCTTCGTGAAACGGCCTCCCCATAATTGTGCCATAGTATTCTCTTTCCTTTCGTATCTTTGATATTTTATTTATCCCTTTATTTTAAACTTATCCTTTTAATCGTCTATAATTGTCTCATGCCAATATTGGCGGGCGGCTTCAGATTATCTCGTTCAGGAATGAGGTACCGTCTATTTTCAGAGGTACTCCAAAATAGTCCACTACCGTAGCTCCGATATCCGCGAAAGTGGTCCTCGTTCCCAGATTAGCCCCTTTTCTGATTCGTTTTCCAGCAATGACAAGGGGCGTATATTCTCTGGAGTGATCTGTAGATGGCGTGGAGGGATCACAGCCATGGTCTGCCGTGATCATTAAGATGTCATCTTCTCTTAATCTGTCCAGCAGCTCGGGCAGCCTCTTATCAAAATAGGTAAGGGCTTTTGCGTAGCCGTCCACGTCATTTCTATGGCCGTAGAGCATATCGTAATCCACCAGATTCGTAAAGCACAGTCCCTCAAAATCCCGATCCATATAGATCAATGTCTTATCGATTCCATCCTCATTACTGATCGTCCTCACAAAATCCGTCACCCCATCCGATGCGAAAATATCCACGATCTTACCAACGCTTAACACATCAAAGCCAGCCTCAGACAGCTGGGTAAGCATCGTAGCCTTTGGCGGGATCAACGAGAAGTCATGGCGGTTACTGGTACGCTTAAAATCCGGGGCAGTCCCGACAAAAGGTCTGGCGATCACCCGGCCGACTCCATGCTCACCAACCAGGAGCTCCCTGGCGATCTCACAGTCCCGGTACAGCTCCCCGATGGGCACTACTTCCTCATGCGCCGCCACCTGGAATACACTGTCCGCCGAGGTATAGACGATCAAATCCCCCGTTTTCACATGCTGCTCTCCATAATCCCGAATAACATCCGTACCGGAATATGGTTTGTTACAAAGCCAGCCCCGGCCTGTCCGGCGGGAGAATTCATCCAGCAGTTCTTTCGGGAATCCATCAGGGTAGGTGGGCATCGGCTTATCCGATATCAGTCCTGCGATCTCCCAATGGCCGATGGTGGTGTCCTTCCCCTTAGAGGCTTCCGACAGTCTGCACCAGGCACCTTCAGGATGATCTTCCTTCGGTCCGCAGTCCACCTGATCAATGTTAAACAGACCTAATTTTCCCATGTTCGGCATATCAAAATACGGGCTTGCGGAGCACGCCTTCAGCGTATTACTGCCCTTATCTCCGTATTCCCCGGCATCCGGCAGTTCGCCGATTCCTACACTATCCAGTACGATCAGAAAAACTCTTTTCATCTTCATTCTCCATTCTTTTTATTTTTTGTGAGTTGGGGACATGTCCATTCTGGTTTGGGACATGTCCATTTCAGTTTGGGACATGTCCATTTCGGTTTGGGACATGTCTATTTCGGTTTAAGCATCCCTTTACCAAGAGGTGAAATGCATCTTTCAAACGTGCGCATCGCAATTACCTCTTACTTTTCTGGCAGATCATTCTGTGCTATCACTATCAAAACAAGAAACATCTCTTCGGTAATTCCTTATATGAAACAAGTATAAACCTCTTAAATCTTATATGAATGATATCTATCAGCATCTCCAAAATTACTGCTATTCATTATAGCACAGATGATTCACTGACAAAAGTAGTAAAAACATATATAAAGTCAGATACATTCCCGTTTCCAAAATACATTAACTTATTATAACTCTGTATCTTGACACATCTCACAGCTTCCATACCTCATAAAACCGAAATGGACATGTCCCAAACTGGAATGGACATGTCCCAAATTGAATTTCTGGAAATCAAACGGGTCTGGGGAGCTTTTGGCTCCTCAGACCCTGATTGATCATTAAGAATCGAAAAAACAAAACCATATGATTCATGAAGGGGAATTCAGAGAGAATGTATGTATTCCTGTTATTCCGTGGCATTCATGGTAGTGATGACAATATTTTCAGCGGGAACATCCGTCTTTCTCTTCACAATGTCTTCGATCTGTGCTCTCTGGGCATCGGAGACCTCAGCCGCATTCACGATGACATCCGCCCCGTTTTCCGTAACGCTGACTACCACATCTGTGAAGCCCTTGGCTTCCAAAAGCATCTCTGCTGAAGTTTCTTTTTCTGCAATGTCGGTCATAGCGATCATGTTATCGATGGCCGTCTGTTTCTGCTCTTCTGTGATGTTCGTGTTGTTGATGACTTCCATCAGGGTTTCTTTGTTTTTTGCCCGAAGCTGTTCTTTATCCAGTTTGGCCTGGGCCGCGAACCCTACGTTAGAGGAGTTGGCAAGCACCGCTTCGCCGGGAGTCTCGCTGCCGGTGCTGGCGACCTCATCAGAGGAAACAGCGGCGCCGTTGTCCAGATCCACATCTAAGCTTTCGATGTCACCGGAAGAAGCCTGCTCTGCAGGCTGTGTCCCATCCGTGCTGGCCTGTGAGAGAATATCCTCATCGGAAATGTCCGACAGTTCGTTTTCGGCCACATTAGTACTGCTGGTGGCCTCCGCGTCTTCCTTGCCCAGCTTGTTTCCCGAATAATTCAGATAGCCTGCGATCGCGATCATGATCGCCAATGCCGTTATAATCACCGAATTCTTTTTAAATATATTTTTCACTTTTCTGCCTCCATTCTTGCTATTTTTTAAGCTTTCATTTTTATTCATGGCCATCCCGTCATTTCATTTTCATTACTTTAATTTTATGTGCCTCTACATGAAATAATGCCTCAACTGCATCGGTTATGTTCTGAACAACTCTCGCATCTCCCCCGCCTTCCGCTATAATTATGACCCCCTCAATTTCCGGACCCAGTTCTTTTATGACATAAGGTGTCTGGGTACCGCTGCCCTCCTGCGCGTATATTGTCGTTTCCTGCGTGTTCGTCTCCTTGGTTTCCCGGGTTCCGCCTTCGCTGTCTGTCTCCGTTACCACATTGCCGGTAGTATTCTGGTCTTTCTCGACGATCTTTTCCCCCTTCGACTTGAGGGTGATCATCACATCCACCTTGCCGACGCCCTCTACCTGGCTCAGCGCCCTTTTGAGTTTCTGTTCCAGCTCTGTCTCATCGGAATTCGGGGAAACCGCTCCGGCCTGCTGGGCTGTTGGCTGTTCTTTTTCTTCCTGCGTCTTACTTTTCTTATCCGTGGGAAGTGCGATGATCACCAGAAGCACTCCTACCAGTAAAATGATCAGCAGCTGATCCTTTTTTAAATTTTTGATATTCAGCTTTCCCATTTTCATAGGCTACCTCTGTATATTAATATTTATATTACTTGCGGAAATATTATAGAAGCGTTCCAAATCATTTTTTATGTTAATTTCTTCCATACTTTCGGGCTGATACTCTTCCTTTTCCTCAGTTCCGATGCGGACAGGTTCGATATAGATCCCCTCCGCCTGTTTTTGGGAATATGCAGCCGTAATATGGATCTGACGGATACTGCCGTAATCCTCACTGCTCTCATCCTCCTCCATCACGACCTGAATGTCCACCGGATACAAACCATCCTGCTCCACCACTTCCCCGATCTCTTTCGCCACCTCCTCCTCATATCCGGTAAACAGCCTGCTTTTCTGCGCATATTCGAAAGATTCCGCCTGATCGTCCAGCTCATTTAATTCCTGCTCAAAGCTGCTGGTCATAAATGTAAAATCCATCGTGCGGTTTAATTTTAACAGGCTGGTGATCGGTGAGAGGACCAGCAATACCAGTACCATACCGGTAAAAAGTTTCACATATTTTTTATAATTATTGTTGGGAAGTACATTCATAACCGCGGTGATCAGGATCAGATAGAACGCGATATTTTTTACCCACTGATAAATCTGTTCGATCAACATTTCCTCCAATCGTGCGTTTTCCCGCACATATAGGTATGGGTGGATTTTTATGTTCACCCGTTCCTCCTGTCTCAACCTGTCAGGCTGGAGGCGCTCACCACCGCGATCGTAACCATAAACAAAACCGCCGCGGTAAAGATCGCCTTCATGGACAGCTTGGCTCCCTCTCCCACACAGCTGATACAGCCCAGCATCCGTTTGTCCGACACCGGCTGTACTACCGCCGCCACCAGTTTATAGAGAAATGTGTAAATCAAAAGCTTTAACACCGGTATCAGACAGATCAGCAGCAGAATAATCATGGCCGCCACCCCGATGCTGTTCTTGATCAATACGGAGGACCCGATGATCACTTCGGTTACCGCGTTGATCGTTCCTCCCACCCCCGGAATAATCCCCGCCGTCTTGTTTAACACCGATACCCGGAAAGCATCCACCGCGGGGGCGATCAGGCTTTGAATGACGGAAAATCCGATCACCAGCGCCAACAGTGATTTTAGTATCCATTCCACCACACTGCGGATCAAAGAAGCCAGTCTGGAGAGAAAGTCTTCTTTTGACAGGTTATTGACCAGGACCAGGATGACATAGATGTGGATCATGGGAAGGATAATATTTAACAGGATCCAGTTCACCAGATACACCAGACCCAGGGTAAATCCATAAAATGCGGTAGCCGTGGTTCCCCCGCTGGCAACAGCCACGGTTAAAAAATACGCGGGGATCAGCGCCCTCATAAAATCCAGGATTCCTCCGATGGCACCTGTAGTCAGCTTCGTGATCGTCTCAAAGGAGGTGATCAGGATGGCCAGAAGCAGCAGATATATAATGTAAAAACTGACCTCTGCAATCTGTTGATTTTCGAATACATTGGCAAAATTCATGAATATGGCGGAAGCGGTCACCAGAATCAGGATCTGCACCAGCATCCTGCGGTTATTGCCAAATTCCTGCTCGATTCTGCCAAAGACCAGATCCTTGACCAGATCCAGACTGAATTTTGCGTCACCATCCAGTACTTTCCGGACGGTTCCTTCAAAATCCACATCGGATTTCCCCAGCACCTCATCCAGCGTCTGCTGGATATCCCCAAATTCGACTTCATCTAACAGGGAGGTATCAAGCTGCGGGGAACCGGCCTGTACCGGGTCTGTCTGGGAGGATTCTGTCTGGGAGCCATAGGCACAGATTCCGCCGGAGAAGAATGCCAGTAAAAAGGCTGTCCAAAAAATAATTCTGCTTTTTTTCACTCTCCCCATCCTTTCAGGCTGCCAGGAAGCCGTTAATAGTCTCCAGAAGCGCCAGAAGGATCGGCATACTGACCGCCAGGATCGCCAGTTTACTGAACACCTCGATCTGGCTGGCTATGGTGGCATGACCGGCATCCTTGCAGATCGCGGAAGAAAATTCCGAGATATAGGTAATCCCGATGATCTTCACCAGCGTACTGATATAAGCGCTGTGAACGGAAATAAAACTCTGTATGGTCTGTATTGCCTGGATAATGATCTCCAGACGTCTGGCCGCGTAGAAGAAAATGACCAGACTGGTAGCTATACTTATGTAAACGGAATACTCCGGCTTTGTCCCCTTTAATTGAACCGCCAATAAAATTCCCACAATACCCAGAATGCCGATTCTCAGCATATCCATCCGCTTTCACCGCCTTTACAGCATAAATAAGTCCTTAATGGTCTGAAACAAATCAAATATATAGGGCAGGATCCAGAATAAAACCAGAATCAATCCCGCCAGGCTGGTCAGGAAAGCATGTTCCTCCCGTCCGCTGTGTTTTAACACCTGGCTTAATACGGAAACCAGTATTCCCACCGCTGCTATTTTAAATATGAGATTAACGCTCATGTTTACCTCCAGAGGGCGCATTTACTGCGCCTTTTATTCAGGGATGCGTGAGCTGCCTTTTGCTCACGTTTACCTCCAGAGGCGCATTTACTGCGCCTTTTTTGTTCACGCTTTTACAGGATCAGGATTGCTATAAAAATGCCGCCCATAACGCCCAGGCAATGATATATTCTGGATTTTGACCCGAACACTTTTTCTGCCGCATGAATTTCATTTTCCAGCTGTTCGGTATATAAGCCCAGTGTACCCAGCTGCATCTCATGATCCAGATAACCGATATTTTCCCCCATATGCCGCAGGCTCTCCAGATCCGCCTTAGTCAGGCGGGTCTCCTTTAAGTCCTCCCGGATGCGCCTGTCCCATATTTCCTGAAAGGTCTCCCCCTCGCAGTGATCCATATCCTGTGCCACTCCGGCGAAGAAATCCTGAAAGGGTTCCCGGATCCGCCTGCCGATACTGGCAAATGCCTCCGGCAGCGGAGCCTTTACATATTTGATCTCTCCCTGCAGCATCAGCATCAGCTTCCTCAAATAATGCAGCTGGTCGATCCGAAGCTTCAGATCCCGGCTCACGGAAAATCCAAGGCCCGTGGAGGCCGTCACCACCAGCAGAACACCGATCATCTTTAACATCCCGCAAACCCCCTCCTCAAAAGGCTGTCGCCCTTTGCATCGAAGATGTCCTGTACCGTCCCCACCCTTTTCCCGTTACACAATATGATATAGCGGTCGAAAGTGTGTTCCGCCACCAGTTTTTCCAGCAGCGGCTTCTGCAGAATATCCTGAAGGGAACTGCCGTGGACCGTGGCGATCAGCTTGCATCCGCAGTGGATCACAGACTCGATGGCATGGGCATCCTGGTAATCCCCGATCTCATCCACCGCGATCACCTGGGGGGCCATGGAGCGGATCAGCATCATCATACCCTCCGCTTTCGGACAGCAGTCCATTACGTCGGTGCGAATCCCCAGATCATTGCCGGGAACCCCCAGATATGAGCCCCCGATCTCAGATCTCTCGTCCACCACTCCGACGGTTTGTCCTGCAAATGAGCCTTGTCCGTCGGAAATCTGCCGGATCATGTCCCGCAGCAGGGTTGTCTTGCCGCACCTGGGCGGTGAGATGATCAGGGTGTGGCAGATCTGATTCCCGTTCCTGATATAAGGAAGAACCGGATCGGCGCATCCTTTTATCTGATGGGAGACCCGGATATTGAGAAATGATATGTATTTCAGGCTTTTCACCCTGTCCCCCTCCACGATGGTTTTTCCTGCGATTCCCACCCGGTGGCCGCCCTGGATCGTGATAAACCCCTGCTTTACCTCATCTTCGAAGGCATACAGGGAATAGTTGCCCACATATTCCAGTGTCTCCTGCACATCCTGTTTGTCCACGATTACGGCCTGTGCTCTGTCACTGCCAAGCGCTGGGGCCTCACTCACGAAATATTCGCGGCCTCTGTAGATGATCAAGAGGGGACCGTTGACGCGCAGCCTGATCTCCTGGAGGTCCTCAAAATTCAGGGGAAGCTGTTCCAGTAGGATTCGTATTCTCTTTGCCAATACTTTCATCAGTTCGCTTTTCTTGTCCATCTCTTCACCTCTTAGAACAATATATGTGGGATGTCCAAAAAAATGCACGGAATTGGAAAATTTCTTTTTGGGAGGTGGGGGCGGAAAAACCGGGAAGGCCGCACGCGGACCCGGGGGAGATGGCGTTGGGGGACGGGGGCCCTCCGGAGGGGCTTAGGGCTTGCGCTGACAGCTGCTAAGTAAAGGCGGGAGCCGGATTCAGGTACCGAGCCTATTCGCCGGGAACTCAACCTCCTGCCCGAAAAAAGAAAGCCCTGAAAAAGCTCAATACTACACTTTTTCAGGGTTCCTGATAATCCCGTAATTCGCTCACACTATTAGTAAGATACTACTACATCGTAAATTAAGTTCCTGATGCTTTTGTTTCCAGAATGTCCTGATTTATCAATACTGCTATAGATGCTTTTGAACCAGAAACTTATTATCTGATGTACTACTCATAATAAATAATAGCTGCCGCAGCTTACGGGTTTTCTACTTATTCAATTAATGTCCGGTCTCCAAAATCTGTTTATATCTCTGACGCAAAATCTGTATACCACCGTTTCCGATGGAAGTGTTCCCCTTCGTATTTTCGCAGGCCGAAGCTGAATTTGAGGCTTTCGGTTCTGCGAAGGAGTTTCAGAACGATTTCATTTTCCCCTTTGGCCAGGCGTATGATCTCGTAGTTGTTGGTGGGAGTCCACAGGCGTATCTCGTCCCGCTCCATGACCAATTCCTGGTTCACCCACAGGCGGTATCCGTCATTGTTGCCGATCACTACCCACAGCTCCCGGTCTTCCGGTGATATGAGAGTCTGTCTTACATAGACCGCCCCCTGTCCCCGGAAGGTAAAGGTCTCATCCAGGGGAAGCAGATCCTCGTAAGCGTTGATCCACACCGTGTCTTCTTCCTGGAATGCTTTTCTGAAGTTTTGTTCATCCAGATAAGCTTTGTTTAGGTAGGCCGCGTTGTTAACCATACACTCTAAGGTCGGCAGGTTACAGCCTTCTCCGTGGGGGGAGGGCTGTCCCGGACGGTCCTGTTTTTCCAGAGCCTCAAAATATGGCCCAACCGCCTGCCATACCATAGCCCCTGCGATCCCGAACTCGTGAACGGTTTCCGCGTATTCGATCTGCAGCAGGTTTTTATTATTGATCTGTTTTACCTGGCCAGTGGTATGGATCTGGATCGGGACGCTTTTGCTTTCCCCTGCGTTCAGGGAGACAGGCTGCCGGCTGCCTGAGATTTCCCACCCCTTAGGCAAGCCGCTGACCGTGACCGTACCATCGACACTATGATCGCTCTGATTGTGCAGGGTAATATCACACGTACACTGATCCATCCGCCCGATCGCCGGCTGGGATGTATAGTTTACTTCGATCTGAATGCCCGGGTTATCTCCTCTGCCCGCCGGTTCCGGGATTCTCACATCATCAGGAATGCCGGTAATATCCGCGGCGTTGGCCAGGATTCCAACAGCGCAGGTCTCTTTCGCCAGTGCAGCGATGGAATTGTTCTCCCGTTCTACGGCAATACCTATCACGAAATGATCCGTTGCCATAGCTTTGAGTGCCGGATCGATGCCGGCGGCACCAATGGTAATGCCCAACAGGGCGGCCGCGGTGGCGCAGGTACAGTCGGTATCGTAGCCGCAGCGGAATGCAATATTGACAGTCCGGTCCATATCCCCTTCCCCATATAGCAGCGCGATGATCACGATTCCCAGATTCGTCACCGCATTGGTAAAGTCAAAATGGGCATATTTCCGCATCATCCGGGTCCTGGCGGTCTGCCAGTCCCGGCAGCCGGCTGCATAGTCCCTCCGGACATCCTCCACACAGTTCCTGGGGCGGGACCCTTCCGGAAGATACCGCAGCTGGCTGTCGATCAGCTTCTGGATATCCGGCTCTGCAAAAGCCGCTGCCTCCATCGCCGCATAGTATTCTTCGATCCATACCGCTGCCCCGGCATGGTCCAGGCAGCCGTCCATCCGGGCGTACAAAGCGGCTTTCTCCGGATTCCCGGGAAAGATCATTCCCCAGATCTCCGAGCGGATCGGACATCCCTCGCCCTCCTGAAAGACCGGGTTATTAAAAGATCCGCTGCAGGGCGGCATGATCCCCCGCTCATAGTTTTTCAGAAACAATCCGTATTCGCTGAACGGGTACCAACACTGCCGATTCCAGGCGTCCGCCAGATCCCTGGAAGTAATGGACAGCCCTTTCTTTTGCAGCACCTCCAGCCACAATAGCTGGAGATCGAGATCATCGTTGGGCAGGTCCGGCCGGATTACTTCCCGGTAATGCTCATAAGGGATCACTTTCTTGATCCCCTCCACCGGAGCTCCTGCGGCGCCGCCCAGGCATTTGCCGATCCAGCCGCCGTGAACTTTGTCGAGATATTCTTGATATGTGATCTGCATGGTATTTCTCCTTTTTCAATAATATAAAACTTTGCATCACGGATATTCACGCCGCAAGACATATATCGCTGTCACAGATAAATCCTGCACATGCAAAGACTATTTTAATATCGCACCGGCCGAGAAGGTTTTCTCCACCTGATTGCTGAAAAATACAAACAGCAGAACCGGCAGAATACTGGTTATAACCATAGCTGCGAACATGCCGCCGTAATCCGTCCCGTATTTTCCGGAAGAATAGTTCATCAGCGCGATGGGCAGGGTCCGGTATTTTTCACCGTTAATCAGCACCAGTGCATAGATGAATTCGTTCCAGCTGTTGATAAATGTATTGATACACATTGTGGCCACCGCCGGTTTGATAATCGGCGTGATAATCTTAAATAGAATCGTAAAGATGCCGGCTCCGTCCATCACCGCCGCCTCTTCCATTTCCATCGGGATGCCCTTCATAAAACTGCAGGCCATCAGCGTCGCCATTGCGATATTAAAGGCGGATATGGTCAGAATCAAAGACATCGGATTGTTGACCAGATGCATTTCCCGCAGCATCACGAAGATCGGCACGATAACGATCTGGGACGGAAGCAGGATACCAAGGGTCACCACTTTATTTAGTTTCCCAGCCCCTTTCCATCTCATTCTGGTCAGCGCATAAGCCAGCATGGTGGCGGAAACCACGGTCAGCACCAGGGTAGCGCCGGTCACAATCACACTGTTCAAAAAGAACTTCAGTATATCCCGGTTAAACAGCGCATCCGTATAATTCTCAAATTTCCAGAACGACGGCAGTCCAAAAGAGCTCCCCGTCATAATCTCCGAAGTATCCTTAAAAGAGTTCAGCAGCATCCAGAACAGAGGATATACGGAAGAAAACGCACAGATACCGAACACCACCGTCAGTGCAACCCGGATCCATTTATGTTGTATTCTCATTTCTTTTCCCTCCTACTCCGCACTTCTGCCCTTTTTAAACAGCCAGTTAATCACAGCCAGCACCACACAGGTTTCCAATATCACCATCAGGCCCACTGCAGCGGCCAGGCCGTATCTCTGATTTGAAAAAGCCTGCTTATACATATACATCATCACCGTAGTGGTCAGATCCCCCGGCCCTCCGCCTGTCATAATATAAACCTGCGGAAAAGTAAACAGACCGCCGATGGCGGATATGGTCACGCACATCTTCGCCACATCCTTAAGCAGCGGCAGCGTAATATGCCTTACCGTCTGCCAAAAGCCCGCCCCGTCTAACTGCGCCGCTTCAAAATAGCTCTCCGGGATCGCCTTGATCCCCGAGTACGACATCAAAAGATCCATACCGAACATCCACCACATACCCACTATGGCGATACAGACCATGGCCGTCTTTGGATTAATCAGCCATTCATTCTGCAAAAATCCCAGCCCAATCTTATCCAGCATAGTATTCAAAAGGCCCCAGTCCGCATGGTAAATGGTCAGCCACAACTGGGAGATAACTGAAATCGACAGTACCAGCGGTATGATAAATGCAGTGCGCAGTATTTTCTGTGTCTTAGGTCCCAGCGTACACAGCAGAATCGACACCGCGATCGCCAGTATCGCATTACAAAGCACAGCCAGCAGGCACAGGCCCAGAGAAGCCAGATTCGCCCTCATAAATCCATCATCCGTAAACAGCTGTACAAAATTCTTAAGCCCTATAAACTTAGCCGGTGTCAGACCATCCGTTTTCTGGAGGGACATGACCACTATATTCAAGATGGGATACAGCACAAAGGCAATCAACAACAGCATGGCCGGAGCGCACAGCATAAAGATATACCATTTGTTCCCTAACACTTTCTTCATATCTCATAGTTCCTTTCCTTAATATATATTGGTATTCTTGGGGCCGGGGCGGGATGGCGCAAGGGCAGCCTGTGGGGGCGGGGGCGAATCAGTAACGGGCGCCAAATCGCTTCGACTGTGCCTAAGAACGGGTAACTCCGAAGAGGGGGAAACCTCTTATTAGCAGGACCCGGGGCAAACTCGCCAAAGAACGGCTCAGACAGTGCCCCGGGTCCTGCGAGGTTTCCCCCTCTTCTGCGTAACCCGTTCTAAGGCACAGTCTCAAGCGATTTGGCGCCCGTTACTGATTCGCCCCCGCCCCCACAGGCTGCCCTTGCGCCATCCCGCCCCTACCTTGGTGATACCTTAGATTCATATTCTACATTTACTACATGAACTGTTGCCGTTTAAACATTTTGGTTTTTTAATATATGGTTTTTCTATAGTTGTGTTTACCTATAGTTTACGTTCTACTGTAGTTGTTTTTTGTGTAGCTATATTTTCCCTATAGACACGTATCCTATAACTATGTTTTCCTTTGATACGTAGTCTTTAGCTACATTTTTCTATAAAATCCCTATAACAACATTTTGTCTTAGTTACGCTTCTTTTAGATATGTTCTCTATAGCTGCGTAAACTATATCTACACTTTGCCCGACTTACGTTTTCTTTAAGTACGTTTTCTATAGCTGCGTATACTATATCTACGTTTTGCCTGACTTACCTTTCCTTTAAGTACATTTTCAATAGCTGCGTATACTATATCTACGTTTTGCCTGACTTACGTCTCCTTAAGATACGTTTTTCTCTGGCTGCATATACTATATCTATGTTTTACCAGACTTACGTCTCCTTTAGATACGTTTTTTATAACTGTATATACGATAACTATGTTTTACCCTAGTTACGATTCCTTTAGCTACATTTCCAATAGCTTCATATATTATAACTACGTTTCAACTCAGCTACATTTCTTTCAGTTATATTTCCTACAGCTTCATAAATTTTATAACTACGTTTACCTTAGCTGGGTTTCCTTTAGTTACACCACCTATAGTAACGATTCATACAAATTCGTATTTTAAATTGCGTCTTACTATGATTTCAAATATTCAATTAGTCTTTATATCAATTTCTAATTAACT
The DNA here is from genome assembly GCF_032380655.1 of Diplocloster hominis. Lineage (NCBI taxonomy): Bacteria > Bacillati > Bacillota > Clostridia > Lachnospirales > Lachnospiraceae > Diplocloster > Diplocloster hominis. The sequence continues at coordinate 82,021 of NZ_JAWDIY010000021.1, forward strand.
GAAATTTTGCTAGATCAACTCGAAAACCCTCCAAAATAAATGATCTCTTCTGGACAAATATTCAAAAATGCAAACTGTCCTTTATCATTTGAAAGGGAAAGAGGGCACTTATTGATCTTCTATTCCGGAAAAACTAATAAATAAAGTCAAACCAGTCGTCCAATAGGTATAATAGAAATACTAAATATCTTTTTCGTCTGAACCTAATATCCGTCCGAATGGTTCCACCTCTGCAGAAATGCACATGAAACCAGGCCTGCTATAATGCAGGGATGAGAGGGAAGCGGCGGGGCCTTGCGGGGTGGGGCGGAAAATCTCGTGGGGCCAAATCGCTTGAGGCCGGTCTTAGAACGGGTTACGCAGATGATGGGAGAACCTCGCAGGGCCTGGAACACTGTCCGAGCCGTATTGTGGCGAGTTTGTTCCAGGCCCTGCCAATAAGAGGTTCTCCCATCATCGGAGTTACCCGTTCTTAGGCCGGCCGAAGCGATTTGGCCCCACGAGATTTTCCGCCCCACCCCGCAAGGCCCCGCCGCTTCTCTCTCATCCCGGCCCCATATTCACCCCGCTCCCATATTCACCCCGGTCCCAGCCCCGGCCCCATATTCCCTCAGTCCTAAACACCCATCAATTCTTATTCTTCCAGTGCAGCCTTATCCATATCAGCCAGATAATCCTCCACACCGTAATCCGCAGTGTTAGTCATAAACTTACTGGTCGCCTGCATCACTCCTGAGGATGCCGCCGCCGTAGGCATCACGTCCTGTACCAGCCCATAGACAAAGCCGAAATTCTGCATGTCAGCCGCCAGCTGCGCTACCGGTTCCGCAAAGTCTTTGTCATATTTCCAGCCCATTACGTCCGCTTTGTAGACAGTGAACGGGTTTCCTTTTTCTTCGTACACATATTTGCAGCGTAGCTCGGCAACTGCCTGGCACAGAGCCACCGCTTCATCGGGGTGTTCGGTTCCTGCGTATACCATCATACCGGAGTTCTGTTTTACACCGCCCGCACAGTTTTTACCGTATTGGTCCACGTCTGCATCGTTGACTACCGGATAGTAGAAATATCCGAAATCTTCACCCATTTTATCGGCACAGGATGCCACTGCCCAGGAACCGTTGGCCATCATGGCCGCTTTGCCGGTCTCGAATAACGGCAGAGCCTCGTCAATACCGGTCAGCGCCACGTTCTTGGAGAATGCGCCCATGTCCATCAGTTCTTTCATCACTTCCGCGCCCTTGGTGTAGGGTTCGTCGGAGAATTTCGCCTGACCGTCCACGATCTTTTTGGTGATTTCCGGATCGATCGAGTATGCGAAGCCTTCCACCATCATGGCAGCACACCAGCCATCTTTGGCTCCTACGGAGATCGGAACGATTTCGGTTTTCGCCAGAGTCTCTACGACTTTCTTTAACTCTGTAACGGTCTTGGGTACTTCCAGATTGTTGTCCGCGAAGATTTTCTTATTGTATAACATGATTTCATAGGAAATATCTTCAAAGGGGATTCCATATGTATGTCCGTCGGCTGCCGGCAGTTTCGCAGAAGGGATTACTTTGTCCCAGTAACCGCTGGCTTCCAGATAATCATCCAGAGGTAACGCGCTCTTGGACTCCAGGATCGGAGTCGCCCAGCTTCCGCCTCTCTCCCACCATACGTCCAGGCCTTCTCCGCCTGCTGCGATCATGGTTCTGACCTTGGTCTCATAGGTCTGGGCATCCCCAGGGCTCATTTCCAGTTCTACCTCCACATTGGGCAGAACTTCCGGCAGATGTTCCATCACATATTTCATTTCTTCCTGAACGTTTTCATCGGTATCATTAAATAACATGTTCAATTTAACTTTCTCGCCGGAAGCCGCTGTTTCCTTCGGTGCCTCCGCAGCATCCGCTGGTTTTTCTGTCTGGGTCTGTGCCGGCTCCTGGGCCGCTGCGTCCTTTTCCCCGCCGGAGCTGCCGCAGGCGGTCAGCGTACCGATCATGGCTGTTGCCAGTACCAGTGACATCCATTTCTTCCATTTACACATTATAATTTCCTCCCTTTTTTCGCTGCCGTTGATCCTCCACGCATTTTCAGTTTTTTCTCAATCCTGTTTGCGGATTCCTCATGCGGGCTTATCAGGCATCTTTGATGTCTTTATCCTAAATCATTTTCTTTTCTGAGAGAATGGAATTTTACGACCTCACATGGAAAAAACGAATCGCTTCGCGGAAACCGCTGTCCATTTTCATCTCTCTATTATATAATAAGAACGTTCTATTGGATACGATCGATAGCTGCCGCCCGCGCTGAAAATTAGTTATAAACACTTATAAATGATTTTGCGCAAAATGGCAAATTATTGTTCCGGTGAATCCGGGTTCGGCTAGAAATACTTATATCCATACGAGGTAAGGAGATGTGGGATGAAAATATCAACCATATGGAAACAGTTAAATTTAAAGAAAAAAGTGCTTCTTCTCTTTTTGCCGCTCAATGTGATATCGATTCTGATGATTCTGGTTCTCTCCATTTCCCTGCTGGTACACAATGGCAAGAAGGAAATGATGCAGAATTCCATGGATAAACTGATTCTTGTCTGTGATCAGGCGGACCGGATCGTCTCTAATGTGAAATATAATATTAAGGCGTTTTCCACCAGTTCCGCCCTTCAGACGGCTATCTGTACTTCTTATCCGGACAATACCTACGGGAGTTATCTGTTTTCCACCGCCATGCACTCTTCTGTATACAATATTATGGATATCGGCAGCCTGGTTCACGATGGCTATGTGCAGACCTTTGACGGCAGGGTATTTGATATTAAAACCGATGAGATCAGTGAGCCTACGCCGGAAATGCAGCAGCTCTATGAGGAGATTACCGCGAAAGGCGGACAGATGATTTTCGGTCCTCCCAGGGAGAAAAGCGGGCAGAGTGCTTTTAATATTTCCAAGTCTCTGATCGATATTGATACCGGTATTTGTCTGGGGATTCTGTCGTTTGACGTCAAAGAAGATTTGTTATATGACACTTATCGGAATGTTTCGGATGAAAATGATGAGATGTTCTTTATCACGGATACGGAAGGTACGATCGTGTCATCGCAGAACAGGGCGCTTCTGCAGACACCTGTGCCGGACGAGGCGTATAGCCTGACTGTGGATCAGACTAAGAATTCCAAGGTTCTTTCCTGGGATCAGCGCCGCAGCCTGATGCTGACATCCCCGACCCAGTCCGGGAACTTCCATGTATTTTACACAATGAGTTATTACAGGGTTTACAGGGAGGCTCTGAGTCTGACGCTGCTGCTGTCGGTGATTGGCCTGCTGGTATTGAGCATTACGATCCTGCTTTCCCAGATATTGGCCAAAAGCCTTGTCCGCCCAATCCGTCAGCTGGCGGATTATGCGGATGAAGCCGGCAAGGGTAACTTCGGCGCGCCGGTTCCGGTCAAATCAAGCGATGAGATCGGATTTCTGGCCGACCGCTTCCAGCATATGAGCAATAATATCCGTGAATTGACTACCCGCATATATAATGAACAGAATCAGAGGCGTGAATACGAATTAAAGCTGATGCAGGCGCAGATCAATCCTCATTTTCTCTATAACTGCCTGGACAACATCAGCAGCTTAGTCACCGATGAAAAAAAGGAAACCGCCACGTCCATGATCTATCATCTGGGCCGCTATTATCGCGGAATCCTGAGTAAAGGCCGGAACCTTATCACCATCCGGGAAGAGCTTCATATGATCCGGGATTATCTGGAAATCCAGTTAATCCGGACACCCGGCCTCTTTACCTATCAGATCGAAGCGGATGAGGATTTAAAAGAACTGAAAATTCTGAAGATGCTGCTGCAGCCACTGGTGGAAAATACGGTCCTCCACGGTTTCGCGGGATACCGGGAGAACGGACACATCCGCATCCGGGTAACCTCCGACAGCGAGCAGATTATCTGCATCACAGTCTCCGATGACGGCCGGGGCATTTCGGAAGAAACACTGCGGTCCCTGTTCGTCCCGACGGCGATCTCCATGCCGAAGCATTTCGGAATTCAGAATGTGCAGGAGCGGATCCGCCTGAAATATGGCAGTTCTTATGGACTCACGATCCATTCCGTTCCCGGAGTTGAGACGAACATTACCATGCGTTTTCCGAAAACCTACTAACCGCCAGGGAGGATATGTCATGTATAAAATATTATTCGTAGATGATGACCCGCTGATCCTGCGCAGACTCCATCAGATTCTGGACTGGCCCTCCATGGGCTTTAAGATCCTGCCGGATGCCGCCGACGGGCTGGCTGCGCTGGAGATAATGAGAAATGAAGTTCCGGATGTGATGATCTGTGATATTAATATGCCCAATATGGATGGCCTGCAGCTGGCAGAACAGGTACGGGCCGCTCATCCGAATGTCCAGTGTGTGATGCTGACCGTGAATGACAGCTTCGGCTGCGCCCAGCAGGCACTGAATATCGGCGTGTACCATTATCTTCTAAAACCTATCGAACCGAAAAAACTGGAAACTCTGATGCAGAAAGTGCTGGACCAGCTCAATTCATCCAGGCAGCAGGACCAGTATGTCTCCCATCTGTACAGCAAAGCTATGGTCAGCGAAAAGATGATCCGGGACAAATTCCTGAATTGGGTCGTATCCGGCCGGCAGCCCTTAAGCGAGCAGCAATTGATCGATAAGTTCCGCTTCTACCAGCTTCCCATCGATGCCAAAGAATTCGAGATCATATCACTGCACATCAACGCGTTTGAAAAACATCTGCTGGATGAGACGGATATCGACGATCTGCTCGGAACCGTCGCCAAATGTGTGGAGGACACTCTCTGTGATTACCAGAATTGTGTGGTATTCAGCGATTCCTTTTATCATCTGAATATTCTTCTGGGTTCCAATCCCCGGGACTTAAGCTTCTCTCAGAATGTCCGTCTGATCTGTCAGAGTCTCCGGGAAGGGCTGCTGTTTAATCTGAACCTGCCGGTTACGATCTTCTACAGCAGACGCTATCAGGGGTACCAGAACATCTACCGCTGTTACTACGACACCAAATTTTTGTCCAAGTATACCCAGGCGGTCATGGATATGGGAATCATTTCCTTTGATGATTATATGCGCGCATCCATGAGGAATCCGATTGATTTTGACAGCATCCGTTCCTGCGTGCTCAAACAGCTACGCACCGGCAATGCCGGGGATCTGGCTGCTTATGTGGAACAGACGTTTCTGGGGCAGGGGTTGGCGGACCGGCCAACGCCGAAACGATCTTTTGCATCTTTTGCCATGGATTTTGAAAGTTTTAACATGCTGCGGATCGATTTTATCATGACCGGCATGATGTTTTTACAGGAGAATAAGACCGCGCTGGCAGATGTCTTTGACAAATATTATGATCCCCTGACTGAGGTCATGGACCGGGACCAGCCGGCGGACTGTATCGGATTTATCTGTGATTTTTACCGCCAGATACTGGTTTTCGTCCGCTCCGGTAAGGTTTCCTCCGGCAGAAGACTGGCTGAGAAGTGTGTGGAATTAATCGAACAGAATATTTCCAATCCGGAGCTGAATGTCAAATGGCTGGCTTCTCAGCTGTACGTCAATGAAAACTATCTGAGCCGTCAGTTCCATAAGGAGTTCGCGGCACCTTTGATTAAGTATATTGGCCAGCAAAGGCTGGAGACTGCTAAGAATTACCTGGACAAAGGATATACGAATCTTCAGCAGGTGGCCCAGATGGTTGGGTTTACGGATCCTCTGTATTTTAGTAAGTGTTTTAAAAAGCAGTTTGGGGTGGCGCCTTCGAAGTATAGGTAAAGTAATACCAGGAAGAGTGTGTGAAGAAAAGTCTATAAATGCTGATCTTCTATGATAACAATAGGGTTGAAAGTTCCTTGTTTGGCTTTCAACCCTTGTTTTATATAGCACAGTAACTACAGTCGCATGTCAAGAACAGTCGAAAAATCCGCCTGTGGAAAATAAGGCCTAAAATGAAAAAGTAAATTCTCCCCCAATTACTTCGGCACTGGAATTTACTTTTTCAGTTAGCACTTTCACATACTCACCAGAAATGTTTTACATGTGAAGTTCAAAAGGTTTTACAATCATCCCGTAGGTGGATTTCTTAGTATAATTATGTTACTTGCGTATGCTTGCACCCTTACTTAAACAAATTATATAATACTATTTTAATAACAAAGATAGCACCTTGGGTCTTGCACCTTTTTCATATCTGAATTTTAATGCATGTCTAATTATTTCCGGTAAATAATATTTATCATTCTCAACTTTCAAATATCCTTCCTGTTTCATAATTTTTTCTTCTGTAGGAGTAAGGTTAAATGTATCATTATAAAAAGGTAAAACCTTTTTCTCCTCTGAAGCGCTGTCCAACTTATCGAATATTGGATTAAGAGCTTTTATTTCTTGCTTTACCTCGGAAATTTTAGCATTTGAACAGTCAGACACGGCTTTCTTAATTTCCGATGGCATCAAATACCTATCATCATAAACACGTCTTCCCACATCTTTTGTTGCATATTCCAAAAAACGAATAATATCTCTTGCCTGTAACTGTCCATTAAAATCTGACAAAGCTGCTAAAATCCATCTAGAAGAATACGCTTCATTTGATGTAGCCTTTCCTAACTTTATACCCCATAATTTTGTAAGATTTCTTTCAATTATTTCTCCTGACGCCAGTTCAATGTCAACCTCTTCCTTATAGAACTCAGGTACGGCCTGGCCCACCAGCCAAACAACCAATCTTAATGCTTCTGTACTTGACCACCTTAATTCTACAGAATGATAAAGCGAATTAAATTGTTCAAAATTAACTGATATTGAGTCGCGTACCATATCCTTCCGAAGAAATATCATCAATCCGAAATTTTTAAATTTAACTTTAATTTCACTAATTATATCTCTACATAATGCAATAATGGCATTCTGTTCTGTCTTTGAAGAAATTGTTTGTGTAAAAACTTCCTCCAATCCATCAATAAGGAATACAACACGAACTTCTTGTTTCTCTAAATCAAGTTCTAATTCTTCGAATGATTGATATGCATTATCCAGAGATTGTAAGATTATCTGTTTCCAAATTTCTTTCCATTCTAAAATGTCATTATTATAGCGACTAAAATTTAATACGAAATCCTTATTATCAATATAAACCGAACTGCTTATCTTTCCTTTTAAACTACTTTTATTAAAATTCTCAATAGTATCTTGCATAATTTCGCTAAATCCAGTTACCATCGATGATGCTAACAATGGCACTGCAAAAGTTTTATTTCTTACACTTTCTTTTTCTTTTTTATCTACTCTTAATATAAAATTCTCCCAATACTTATTTCTTAATATTTCACGATATAAAAATGTTTTTCCTGAGCCCTTAGCTCCCATAATTACTGTATCAGGAATAATGCCTCTATATTTTCTGATGAGATTATTGATTGGTTCCGTCATTAAAACGTCAAACGCGGCATTCCCTTCTGCAGTAATTTGTTTCTTTGCCAAATTATGAATACTTCTTATTACATATTCTCTTTTATCAAAATTTGCTTCATTATCTTTCTTGTCAGTAAAATATATGTTATTGACTATCGAATAAATTTTTCTATAAAATTCCCTTCCCTCTAAATTTTTCATTATATGCTGCATCGACTCCAAATGCACAAGTTCGCTTGCAAACGGTAGTTCTGTTACTAAATTATCAGTTAATGAAATGTTTTCATCTGTTTCATTCTTATCATATGATGTTATTAAATCACTTATAATGTCAGATGTATTTAAACCTTCTGGAACCATTGTCAAAAGTATTTCAGGAAGCAGAGTGTTCTCTGATAATATTAATCCCTTATTTAATTGCTGTAATAAAATTTCCGTTCCTCTCACAGACTGGTAGGAAGTCGATGTTACTAAATACTTTTTGACTCTGGGGTCAAACAATAATGGTGCTGAAAATTCGCTTAAGCCTGCACGTAAATCAATTAAAACCATTTCTGCATTTAATTTCTCTCCTAACTTAGATAAAACTTCAGCCAATATATATTTTTTACTGTAACTAAGCGCAAGGCTTTCGGGACTGGAATACATATCAAGCAACTGCTCAATATATCTATATGTTGGTAATACAATATGTTCTACTAAGCTTGTTTCTGTTTCTATCTTTACAGTCAATTCTTCAACTTTATCAGCTATCATCGATACTATTTCAGCAATGTTATCTTTTCCTTGAGTAACCTCCAATAAATCTAGATAACTAAATATGGGCTCATCTCTCTTTGAAGTTAGCCAGGTAATACCCGGTGCTTCTATATCGGAATCAATAATGAGCAGCCTTTTAGAATCTTTTAAATTTTTGAGGGATGACCACGCTTTAACAAACGCTAATAGTGAAAGTGTACGGCCTACTCCACCTTTGTAAGAATGAAACGCTACTACTGGAACCCCTGGCAAATCTTCATAAAGCATTTCATTATAATAAGCTGACTGTTGATATAAGACTTTTTTAAAAAGAGGGGTTCCTGATTCCAAATACTCAACTTCCTCTCCCTGTTCAAATATAACGTCTAAATGCTCTCCATCAAATTCCAAGCTTATTAGTTTATTCGCAAAATCATACTTATTATCCAGCAACTCATTAATCAATAATTCCACATCTTTTATTAAGGACATATCTCTTAAATAAATAATTATTTCAGAAGTATATGTTTCAATCTCCAAAATTTTATCTTCCCACTTTTTTTTATTTAATAAAAGTTTTCTTTCAACGTCTTTCCAAGTATAAAGTAACATTAATTCACATCCCTTCTTCAATCCAAATCGCAATTTTTCTTAACTCTTCCTCATACACCAACTCTACAAATTTATATTTCTCCTTTATTCTAATACAATATCTATATAATTGATGGTAGTTTTCAATTGATATATAATCCTTATGTATTGTCAATAGTTGTGGAAATTTAAATGCTCCCTGCTGCCCTAATTCTTTCAATATCTTCTCCAAATTATGTGTTCTTAATACATTTTTCTTTTTTTCATCGTCTCCAAATAAAATATTTTTCGGACTCTCCTCATGCCATTGATTTAATAATAAATATTTTAAACCACATTCTACACTATAAACTAATAATAATCTTCGACTATTAAGGTCAGCATTTTCACATTGTAGGCGCTTATATGTTCTATAATGTTTTCTATATCCCTGCTTATAATCTCTTTTGTCTGCCAATATCAATTATGTACACCTCCCCATATATATTCTGTATTATACTATAATTATTATTTGAAAAAAAGGTATAGCCTCCATTTTGGCTATACCTTTTAAATTATTGGTATATTTTATTCCGCTGCCTTATTTTTATATCTGTCTACATCTTTCAAACTAAAGCTGATTCTGCCCATTTTGTCTTTTCCAAGGCATGCCACTTCGATCACATCACCCAAAGTCAGAACATCTTCTACCGTCTTTACTCTGTCTTTAGCCAGCTTAGAAATATGGACCATACCTTCTTTTCCGGGAGCAAACTCAAGGAATGCGCCGAAATCTTTAATGCTGACCACTTTACCTGTATAGAGCTTACCTTCCTCAAAGTCTGTAACAATTGTGTGAATCAGGGCGGAAGCTTTGTCCATGCCTTCTTTTTCAACGCCGCAGATGGATACCAGGCCATCGTCGTTGATGTCGATGGATACACCTGTCTGATCGATAATCGCGTTGATCGTCTTACCGCGCTGTCCCACCACATCACCGATCTGGGAAGGATCGATCTGTACGGTGATAATCTTAGGCGCATATTTTCCAACTTCTTTTCTGGGTTCTGCGATGACAGGTGTCATGACCTCGTCCAGGATATAAGTTCTCGCTTCTTTGGTCTTCACAAATGCTTCTTCGATAATCGAGCGTGTCAGGCCGTGGATCTTGATGTCCATCTGGATAGCCGTGATACCTTTATGGGTACCAGCTACTTTGAAGTCCATGTCGCCGAAGAAATCCTCCAGCCCCTGGATATCTGTCAGCACCAGATAATCATCATCAGAATCCCCTGTTACCAGACCTACGGAAATACCGGCGACAGCTCTCTTGATAGGCACACCGGCCGCCATCAGGGACAGGGAGGAAGCGCACACGCTGGCCTGGGAGGTGGAACCGTTGGATTCCATAGTCTCAGATACCGTACGGATGGCATAAGGGAACTCTTCTTCGCTGGGAAGTACCGGAACTAGAGCACGCTCTGCCAGAGCGCCATGTCCGATCTCACGTCTGCCGGGTCCTCTGGACGGCTTTGTCTCCCCTACTGAATAGGACGGGAAGTTATAGTGGTGCATATATCTCTTACCTGTCTCCGCCTCATCCAGACCATCTAATCTCTGGGCCTCGGATAGGGGCGCTAAGGTGGTTACATTCAGGATCTGTGTCTGGCCGCGGGTAAACATACCGGAGCCATGCACTCTGGGCAGAAGGTCGATCTCTGCGGCCAGCGGACGGATCTGGGTAATCGCACGGCCGTCGGGACGCTTGTGGTCTTTTAAGATCATCTTTCTGACAGTCTTTTTCTGATACTGGTATACGGCTTCGCCGATCAGAGGCAGCCAGTCCGGATGTTCCTCTTCGAAGGCTTCCGCCAGCTTATCTTCAATCTCTCTGATATTACCTTCTCTGACCTGTTTTACATCGCTGAATACAGCTACTTCCATCTGCTCCGGTGTCACGATCGCTCTGATCGCTTCATTCAGTTCTTCCGGGATCGCGCAGCTCTCATAGCCGTGTTTTTCTTTACCGAACTCTTCTACGATTTTCTCAATAAATGTGATTACCTGGACGTTTACTTCATGGGCTTTGTAGATGGCTTCGATCATGATATCTTCCGACACTTCATTGGCACCGGCTTCGATCATAATCACTTTCTCCTTCGTGGACGCCACGGTCAGGGCCATGTCGGAAGCGGCCTTCTGCTCCGCGGTCGGGTTCACCACCAATTCACCGTTCACCAGACCGATCTGCGTACCGGAGATCGGACCGTCAAAGGGAATGTCGGAAATCGAGGTTGCTATGGAAGCTCCAATCATTGCGATGATTTCAGGACTGCAGTCCTGATCAACGGACATAACCAGATTATTTAATGTCACATCATTGCGGTAATCCTTCGGGAACAACGGACGCATGGGACGGTCAATGACACGGGATGTCAGAATCGCATGCTCGCTGGCCTTTCCCTCTCTTTTGTTAAAGCCTCCGGGAATTTTCCCTACTGCGTATAATTTCTCTTCATACTCTACGCTCAGCGGGAAGAAATCAATCCCCTCTCTGGGCTTGTCGGATGCGGTGGCCGTACACAGCACGGTCGTATCTCCATAGTGCATAAAAGCTGCACCATTTGCCTGTGCCGCTACTCTTCCGATATCCACGGACAAAGTTCTGCCGGCCAGTTCCATTGTGAAAGTCTTGTACATATTTCTTAATCTCCTTTAAACTTGTTATATTCAGAAAGCGGGAGATTCCGAAACTACTGAAAAACCCATCCGCCGCACGGATATTCTTTTCAGTGGTCTCGGCTCTTACTGCCCGCAATCCATCACTGGTTAACTACTGCATCGTACAGGTTTTGGCTGCTATAGATTTCAAGCTATTTCAGCAATGAGCCCTTTTCTCTTGCGACGTCTCCAGAAAACTCTGTACGATAAAATGGGGCGGTTACAAGAACCGCCCTCAAAGTTTCTTACTTTCTAAGTCCTAAACGCTCAATCAGAGTACGGTATCTCTCAATATCCATGTCTTTCAGATAAGAAAGCAAGCCTCTTCTCTGACCAACCATTTTGAGAAGACCTCTTCTGGAATGATGATCCTTCGGATGCTCCTGTAAATGCTCGGTTAACTCCTGGATCCTCGCGGTCAGGATGGCTACCTGTACTTCCGGTGAACCGGTGTCGCCTGGTGTTCTTGCATAGTCAGCAATAATTGCCTGTTTCTTTTCTTTCGAAATCATTGTTTTTCCTCCTGTTTTTTCAACCGCCTGATACTAAGAAAAAGGTCGGAGTGTCCAATTTCCGAATACCGGCTGATTTCTCATACCCGGATAGTATATCATATCTTTCCCATATCCGCAAGCTAAAAATAAAGCCGAATCCGCCCCGCTCGAATGAAATTCTAAATTCCACCCTCATGCTGAATTTAGTCTTACACTCCTCCCTGTCTCTGTTTTATGATTCTTAGTGTCTCCTATCCGCAGTAGAAAGAGGTACTTATGTCTAAAACTACAATGACAGGGAATCAAAAACATATGACTTTGGACGA
>NZ_JAWDIY010000022.1:0-87737 GCF_032380655.1 Diplocloster hominis
TCGCTTGCGAAACTCTCCGCCTACGGCGGGCCGCGTAAGCGGCATCTTCCTTTCCGCCGTAGTGCGATCCCCGCGGAGCGTTTTTTATTTCATAGGAGCACTTTCCTATGAAATAAAAAGGGCCGCAGCTTCAGCGCTGCCTTGCTGCGGCCCGGATACTTATTTCTGGAAGAGCTTCGCGTATGCGGCCGGATCCCATGCCTGATCCATCAGATCTGCCAGTGCTTTGGTGTCGATCTTTCCGTTCATGACATCCAGATAATTGTTCGTAAATACATCCTGGGGATTCGTGCTGTTGGTCCCGGCGATATTCAGCGCGATATTGGGGAATGCCGCATAATCCGGAGCCTTGGATACCTCCTGCATCACCTCATTGTCACAGGTCACCCCATCCGTAACCGGAATCCCGTCTACCGCGTCTACCATCGTCTGCATCGCTTCCGTGGTACAGGTGTAGTTCAGGAAATCGATGGCAGCGTCTTTATTCTGGCTTGCGGTATTGACGGAGAGGCCGGAGGCCACGGAGCGGACGCCGAACGTCTTTTCCGGCCCCGGGAAAGCGAAGGCGCCCATATGGATCTCTTCATTCTGCTGCATTACCTCGGCGTATCCCCATGATCCCGTCAGGGTCATAGCCGCGTTGCCGGTGGCAAACAGAAGTGTCTGGGCTGTATACGTGGTACCGTCATAGTTGTCTTCATAATAGCCCGCGTCCCCCCACTCTTTCATTGCGTTCATCGCTTTTGTGAATCTTTCATCTGCAAATGTGGCCACTTTCCCGGAACGGATATCCTCGAAATAATCCGGCGCCAGTGCCTGGCAGCTGACCAGCCATGCGAACATATAAGGGGTCGCTTCCTGTCCGCCCATGGCGATGGGCGTGATGCCTTTTGCCTTGAGGGTATCGCAGGCCTTCAGGAATTCATCATAAGTCGCAGGAACCGTCACCCCCGCCTGCTCAAACAAGTCTTTATTATAGAATACGGTCAGGTACTGGGCGTAGGCTCCGGGCGCGCCATAGAGGCTGCCATTGATGGTTTCCACCTCCAAAGCGTCGCTTGAGAAAGCGGAGACGTCCAGTTTGCCATCCAGATTCTCTGCGTGTCCTGAATCCACAAAGGTTTGCAAATTGTTCCATCCTGTTGTAAAATAGATATCAGGTCCGATTCCCGCGGAGAGAGCTGATTTTAATTTTGAATAGTAGTCAGTTTCTGGATAAGAGTAAAATTCGATTTCCACATCCGGATGCGCGGCTGTGTAAGCGTCGATAATCGCCTCGTAACCTTTATCCACGCCGTCAACGGTCACATTCCAGAGTGCCAGCTTCGTCTTTTCTCCCTGGGCAGCGCTCTCGCCAGCGCTTTCCTGGGTACCGGTCTGTCCGGTTTCCGTCTGCGGGTCGGACTGCTTCGTTTCTTTCTGCGTCCCGCATCCTGTCATCGCCATCATGACCGCCATTACAGGTGCCATCCATTGAATCATTCTTCGTTTCATAAAAATCCTCCTTTTGATGATATTTATTTTTAACGCAGTCATCTGCATTAAATACTTTGCCGTCCCCCGGGGTAATCTCAAAATCAGTCTGATCCCGCCCGTTCAGCCGGATGTAACTATAGTTTCCAATCTTTCGCTGCTTCTCATTTTCCCCATCTGCATACCTGATGTCATAATTTACGTTTTCCAGAGCAGGTAAGACAATATGTAATGTTATATCTTCCGGGCTGCTGCCGGTAATCCAAAACCTCTCCCCCTCACGCCGGATGTCACAGCTTATGTATCCTCCCGGCACAGGTACCCGGACATGGATCTCATGCAGGGTATACATATCCGGCTTCAATAGCACATCTTTGAATCCCGGTGTCAGCGGCCGTATCCCCGCCACACTGCCGGCCAGCAGATTCAGGGGCGCCGATGCCCAGCCATGGCAAAGGCTTACGTTTGGTATCCCCGGCCTCTTCTCATCAAAAATCTCCCACCAGGTTCCGGCGCACCGCTGTGCCATCCGTATCCAATATTGGAAGCCATTCCAGAATTTCTCCCGCATACCCAGAATGCGGTAGGTAAGCATTTCATAATTCTTGAAATATCCGGTAATCACTTCCGGTCCCCGGAAATTTTGTAAAAAGTGTCTGACCGCCTTTTTTTCCTCTCTGCCTGCCACACCGGTGAGAACAGCCGCGCAATTCGTCTGAATGCTGTATCTGCCCCGGGCCTTTTTCCCGCCGTTTCCATCCTTTTTCTGAGAAGTAATCAGGCAATCCACATAGGCGCCTTTCTCCGGCTGGTACAGATATTTATTAATATTCCCCCGCAGCTTTACCGCCTTTTCTAAGTAACCGCTTCTGTCGGATATGCGGCCGCACACAGCGGCGATCTCAGACGCGGCCAGCAGCGCCCGGTAATAGAGACATTGAAGCGCAGTTACCGTATCTCTTTTATCCAGATCCGCCCAGTCGATGAATACCCACCAGTCCGGCCTGTTGACCAGGAAGCCTCTGTCATCCTCCTGGTCCCTGAGCCATTCCAGGGTACCGGCTGCCGCCGGATACAGTGCCTCCAGCGTCTCTTTGTCCCCGGTAAAGAGGTAATAGTCCTTTAATGTCATGATGTAGAGCGGAAGGTAATCCACGATATTATGGCCGGTGCTGCCCGGCGCGATGCTCTGCATCCAGCCGTCCGCCTCCTGGGCCTGGGCAAACTGTATCAGTGCTTTTTTTATCAGCTTCATATCTCCGAACGCGTAATAGTTCATAATCGCTTCGGTTTTGATATCTCCCAGATACTGTGCCTTCTCCCGCAGAGGACAGTCCTCGTAATTATCCTTCATGCACAGGTCCAGCGTCCTTTTGCTTATCTCGTATACCTCGTTAAGCCGATCATCGTCACACCGGAAATCCCCTTCCTTTTCAAACGGATAGAACAGCTGCCGGATGCCGGCCTTGCCGATCTGCACCTCTTTCCCACGGCTCCCTATGGTAATCTGCAGGTACCGGAACGCCCTCCTCCCAAACATTTCCCAGCAGTGTTTTCCAGCCCCGTAGCGGATCGTGTCCGCCTGGCGGATTCCCTGCCTCGTGGGGTCCACCCTTCCTTCTTCGTTCAGACATTCACTGTATCCCATGTACAGGATACCCGGCTCGGAGGTCTCGAATTCCAGGCAGGGATAGCCGACCACCTCCGCCCCAAAATCAAAGGTCAGATACACCGGATCCTGCCCCGGCGGCACCCGGATCGTGCTCTTCCCTCCCACATTCTTATGTAAATCAAGGGCTTCCTCTTCAGAAAATGTCCTGTGCCCTTCCCCGATCATGCGGTCCGCTGCGTTACAAAAAGAGATTACAGCCCCCTCCGAAACGCAATAACCGGCATCCAGAAGTTTTACCGCACACACTTCCTGTTCCGTCAGCAAGGGGATGGGACGCTGTGTAAGAGTGATCTCACGCGCGCTCTCCATGGAGACGCGAACCGCTTTTTCCCAGTTTTTTCCCTGGTGCCCCGAAGGGTCACAGCCGTCATCCGGGTCCGGCCGGCGCAGGCTGCCCATATCCTCCTCGAACGCGGCCAGGTCCACTTCCTCCTGAAAGCCTATCGTCCAGAACATCTGCGGCGCTCCCTGGTTCCACCACTGGGGTACTTTGGCATCCCAGGTCTCATCCGTCCGGATCGTCTTTGTGCCGTCCTTCGTCACGATCCTGGCTTCCAGGGCGAACCCGCCTCCTGTACTTTCCCTTCCGTGCTGCCCTACGCCTGAATTATAAGCGACTGCATAGATGCGGTTCTTCTTTTTCAGCAGACTTTTTAACTCTGCCGTCATTCGGAATTCCTCGTAATAAAAATTACCATGGTTGGAGGGGATGCTCCCCCGTCCCAGGCAGGTATCGTTCAGGTACAGCTTGTATTCCGTACCCGCGCTTCTTATGCATACCCGGGTCACTTTCTCCGGTGCGTCCAGTGTGAACGTCTTGCAAAATAGGACATAACAGTTAGCAGTATATTGGTGATGCGCCGCCCATATCCAGCGGGCATCCCACACGTCTTTTTCTTTCTCCATCGTATTCCCCCTGTCAATGCCTGCGCTACAGCTCTGCCTGCGCTACAGCTCTGCCTGTAGATTCCCGCTCGATCAGCTCCACCTCCAGCAGCTCTTTCTTAATCCCGGTTAGCTGCGCTTGTTGTTGCTGGTTCGGATGCTCCTGGTTTTTAGAATTCTCTTTATTTTCAGGATACTTCTGATCTTCAAGATGCTCCAGGTTTTCATGATGCTCCAGGCTTTCCAGATGCTCCTGATCTTCAAGATTTTCCTGGCTCTTCTGCTGCGCTTCCTGAATCTTACGGAAGAGAAACTCAGCGGAAAGCCGGCCCAGTTTTTCATTCGGGTATCTCACAGCAGTCACCTTCGGTATGTAATATTCGAATGCCGGTTCGTCCTGAATGACGCTCAGCGAGAGATCCTGCGGTATCCGCTTCCCCTCTTCATAAACCCTTCGCAATATTCCCGGAACCACCATGTCCGAACAGCTGATCAGGGCTGTGGGCTCCCGCTCCATCCTAAGCACCCTTCCTGCCGCTTCATATCCGTCGGCCGGCGTAACTTTGCAGGTCAGTATGAGCTTCTCATCGTACGGGATGCCGGATTCGGAAAGCGCAGCCTGGTATCCCTCCAGCCAGTACCGGTACGGGTATATGTTTTTTTCCCCATGGATCGCCAGCGCGATTCTTTTGTGTCCCTGGCTGATCAGATGGACTGCTGCTTTGTAGGTCGCAGAAAAATCATCAAAGGTAATATAATCGATATCCAGCCCTTCCAGACGGCCCAATACCAAAAAGGGGATATCCGTATTTTTCAGATAATCTACAAATTCCGTCTCCTCATAGGTGGGAGCGATAATAATCCCGGCTACCCGCATCTGGTGCAGCCTGCAGATCGCTTCCATCTCCCTGTCCGGATCGTAATCACTGGAAGAAACTACCACCCGGTATCCGTACCGGTCTGCCACCCGCTCTACCATTCTCACCATCTCGGCAAACAGGGGAATCGATATGTCAGTCACCACGATGCCGATCACATTGGTGGTCTTAAGCGCCAGATTGCTGGCATTCGTATTCAACGTATAGTTGTTATCTTTGGCAATCTGTAAAATTTTCTCCCGCAGCTGCGGACTGATCTTCGGTTTGTTGTGCAGGGCCTTCAGGACTGTCGTATGGGAAACACCCGCGATCCTGGCAATATCTTTTATGGTAACGGACATCTTGTTCCCTCTTTTCTGTTGGATTAGCTATGGGGATTCACGTGAATCCTATCTGATAAAATCATTATATCCCTTTCTATACACACTTGTCAAGTGATATGTAATTGACAGTAATACATAGCCCAAAGCTTGACAATCTATTACCGGCAGGATTAAAGTATGAAAAGACAGATCCAAAATCCGCAATAGATAGAAAGGAACATCCGAACTCATGAAGATCACCTGGTATGGGACTGCAACCATAGAATTGGAAGCCGGAGGAGAAAGAATACTATTCGATCCTTTTGTCCAGCTTCGCGGCGGGGAACACCCATACCCGCCAGAAACATTTGCGCAGGAAAAGCATATATTTATCACCCACGGCCATGTCGACCACCTGCTCTGTGTCCCCGCCATTCAGAAGATTTCCCAAGCGGATATCTATTGCACAGACTGCCCTGCAGCCACCCTGGAGCATTACGGTGTCAGCTATGGACATATTATCCGCATCACTTTGGGTGAGCGGATCAGCATCGGCGGTATTCAGATCACGGTATTGCCGGGTAAGCATATAACGTTTGACTGGCGCCTGATAGCCGGAGTGTTATTTCGTCCGCAGACTTATCTGCAGCTGCAGAACAGTCTGTTTTTAGCAAAAATGCACCGCCGGTTCCCGGAAAACGGTGAGACAGTGATCTATCAGATTGAGGCGGAAGGGAAAATGTTATTATTAATGGGCAGCCTGGGCCTTTCAGACGGAGTGGACTATCCGCAGGGAGCGGACCTTCTGATCCTTCCGTTTCAAGGGCACAGCCGGCTGTCAGAAGCCGCTTTCCCCGTGATCGAAAAACTGAATCCCAGGAGTGTGCTGCTGGATCACTTTGACAATGCATTTCCTCCTATCTCCAGCTCAATCAGCACTGCAGAATTTGTGAAACGGATGACCGAGAAACATCCTGATATTGAAGTAATCATTCCGCCGGCGGGCATACCCACCCCTATAACGGACTTCCACTAAATGACTCTTATATTTTGAAAAAAACTATTGCTTTTTTTTCATTTATCTGTTATATCTATTATAGAACAGACATTCAATGAGTAAATTGACCTATTTCAGATATAATGACTAAAAGGAGGAAAACATATGAACATCAGTAAATTTACCCAAAAATCCATCCAGGCCGTCAATGACTGTGAAAAACTGGCCTATGAATATGGAAATCAGGAAATAGAACAGGAACACCTGCTGTACTCCCTGCTTACCCAGGAGGACAGCCTGATTCTAAAGCTGATCGAGAAAATGGAGATTCAGCCGCAATACTTCGTCAACCGGGTAGAACAAGGCCTTCAAAAACGGGTCAAGGTGTCCGGCGGGAATGTATATGTGGGGCAGAATCTGAATAAGGTGCTTCTCTCAGCCGAAGAAGAGGCAAAACAGATGGGCGATGAATATGTTTCGGTGGAGCATCTCTTCCTGGCTCTGATCCGTCAGCCCAATCAGGAGATCAAGGCTGTTTTTAAAGAATTCGGGATTACCAGAGACCGTTTTCTTCAGGCACTGTCCACCGTCCGGGGGAATCAAAGAGTGACTACGGACAATCCCGAGGCTACCTATGATACGTTAAACAAATATGGATATGATCTGGTAGAGCGGGCCAGGGATCAGCAGTTAGACCCTGTGATCGGCCGTGATGCAGAGATCCGGAACGTGGTCCGCATCCTCTCCCGTAAGACTAAGAACAATCCTGTGCTGATCGGTGAGCCCGGCGTCGGTAAGACCGCCGTCGTGGAAGGGCTGGCCCAGAGAATCGTCCGGGGTGACGTCCCCGAGGGATTAAAAGACAAAAAATTATTTGCGCTGGATATGGGCGCTCTGGTGGCCGGCGCCAAATACCGCGGTGAATTTGAGGAGCGTTTAAAAGCCGTACTGGAAGAAGTGAAAAAAAGCGAGGGACAGATTATCCTGTTTATCGATGAGCTGCACACGATCGTGGGGGCCGGTAAGACCGAAGGTTCCATGGACGCCGGTAATATGTTAAAGCCCATGCTGGCCAGAGGCGAGCTGCACTGTATCGGCGCCACCACCTTAGATGAATACCGCAAATATATCGAGAAGGACGCCGCCCTGGAGCGGAGGTTCCAGCCGGTAACTGTGGATGAACCCACAGTAGAGGATACCATATCTATTCTGCGGGGTTTAAAAGAACGCTACGAAGTATTCCATGGCGTAAAGATCTCGGATGCTGCCCTGGTATCCGCCGCCACCCTCTCCCATCGCTATATATCCGACCGTTTCCTGCCGGATAAGGCCATCGACCTGGTCGACGAGGCCTGCGCCCTGATTAAGACCGAGCTGGACTCCATGCCTACGGAGCTGGACGAATTACAGCGTAAGGTAATGCAGCTGGAGATCGAGGAAGCTGCGCTTAAGAAGGAAACCGACCGTTTAAGCCAGGACCGTCTGGAATCCCTGCAAAAGGAACTGGCGGATCTGCGGGAAGAATTCCAGGGAAAGAAAGCCCAGTGGGATAATGAGAAAAAATCCGTGGATAACCTGTCCAAATTAAGAGAAGAAATTGAGGAATTAAATAAACAGATTCAGCTTGCCCAGCGGAATTACGATCTGGAAAAAGCTGCGGAATTACAATACGGAAAACTGCCGCAGCTGAAACAGCAGTTAGAAATCGAGGAACAGCGGGTAAAAGAAAAAGACTTAACACTGGTCCATGAAAGCGTCACGGATGAAGAAATCGCCAAAATCATCTCCCGCTGGACCGGAATCCCCGTGGCGAAATTAACGGAGAGCGAGCGCAGCAAAACCCTGCATCTGGATGAGGAACTGCACAAGCGGGTGATCGGCCAGGAGGAAGGCGTGACGAAAGTGACCGAGGCGATTATCCGATCCAAGGCCGGGATCAAAGATCCCACCAAACCAATTGGTTCCTTCCTGTTCCTGGGTCCCACCGGTGTCGGCAAAACAGAGCTGGCAAAAGCTCTGGCATCCAGTCTGTTCGATGACGAGCAAAATATGGTGCGGATCGATATGAGTGAATATATGGAAAAATATTCCGTCTCCCGTCTGATCGGAGCGCCTCCCGGATATGTAGGTTACGAGGAAGGCGGCCAGCTGACAGAAGCTGTGCGGCGGAAACCCTATTCCGTGGTCCTGTTTGACGAGATCGAGAAAGCCCACCCGGATGTGTTCAACGTACTGCTGCAAGTGCTGGACGACGGCCGGATCACCGATTCCCAGGGACGTACCGTGGATTTTAAAAACACGATTCTGATCATGACATCCAATATCGGATCTTCCTATCTTCTGGAAGGTATCGACGAGGAAGGAAATATACAGCCGGAAAACGAGGAACTGGTCATGAATGACCTTCGTGCCCATTTCCGCCCCGAATTCCTGAACCGGCTGGATGAAATCATCATGTTCAAGCCATTGACGAAGGAGAACATCCGTAGTATCATCGACCTGTTGGTGGATGACCTGAACCGCCGGTTATCAGACCGGGAGCTTACGATTTTCTTAACCGATGCGGCTAAGGTATATGTGACGGATCACGGTTATGATCCGGTATACGGAGCCAGACCCCTGAAGCGTTTCGTCCAGAAGCATGTGGAAACCCTGGCCGCCAGATTGATTTTATCCGATCAGGTACGGGCCGGAGACACCATCGTGATCGATACCATGGGGAATGACCTTACCGCCTACGCATCACATTCAGAATAAGGAGAAATGAACGTTCATGCTGCCCGACACACTGCCCAAGGACCCCGTAATACTATTGAGCTATATCAACACCCAGTTAAGAGATTTCTATCCGGATCTTACCAGTATGTGCCAAGCCCTTCAGATTCATAAATCGGACTTGATCTACAAACTATACGAGATCGACTATGAATACGATCCTGCTGTGAACCAATTTCGGTGAGTGGGGGGATTTTAAGGGTCCGGGAGGAGGGGGCGCAGGGATGGGGGCGGACGGCCAAACTCGCGGGACCAAATCGCATCGGCCGGACCTAAGAACAGGTAACTCCGATGGCGCGAGAACCTCCGATTAGCAGGGCCCGGAACAAACTCGCCAAAAGGCGGCTCAAACAGTGTTCCGGGCCCTGCGAGGTTCTCTTACCATCTGCGTAACCTGTTCTAAGGTCCGGCCTCAAGCGATTTGGTCCCGCGAGTTTGGCCGTCCGCCCCCATCCCTGCGCCCCCTCCTCCCTGTTTTAAAATAGGCTATGTTCCATGTTCTGAATAGCCAGGTGATATAACAGCTTGTATTTTAGAGTTATTTTTTATTAGATAAATTGTTAAAGGGATTGTCCGGATATGAAATAAGTCATACAAGATATGGAATAAGCTTGCAGGTTTCACATCAATATCTGGAAGCAAATTTTTATTTACCGACAGCCCTTCTCACATGGAACTTTGGCTGGTATGAGAGAAGGAGCGGGCTGGCTCTGGGAAGTATCGATTCATAAAAGGCCTCTGCGGCTGGCGGGAGTGTATCCGGGGGAGACTGTCCGAAACCAGGGTGCAGCCCGCCAGGTGTCCGCCCGGTACGGATTTGCCCTATGGGGGCCGGCAGGGAGAGCGGTGTCTGTGATCCCCTCTCTCACATAAGGCGCCCGTGTGAAATCTTAATGAAATCGGACCGGCAGGTTTGTGGCGAAAGACTGCGTTCCATGCAGTCTTTCGGTGGCTGCTGAACCGCGAATGCATCAAGCATTCACGGTGAATCAGCCACGTACCGCAAACCTGCCGGTCCGATTTCATTTAGATTTCACCGGGTAACAGCCTTAAGTGAGAGAGGGGATCACAGACACCGCTCTCCCTGCCGGCCCCCATAGGGCAAGTCCGTACCGGGCGGACACCTGGCGGGCTGCACCCTGGTTTTCGGACAGTCTCCCCCGGATACACTCCCGCCAGCCGCAGAGGCCTTTTATGAATCGATACTTCCCAGAGCCGGCCCGCTCCGGCCCCTTCAATCTATTCCAACTCCATCTTCCCGCTTCTCACATCCTCAAATTCCTGAAGCATTTCCGTGGAAGGAGCCTTGGTCAGAAGGCTGACCACCACGATCAGGGCCAGGCTGACGGCGAAGCCGATGACCAGTGAATACAAACCGGTCACTGTTCCCAGTGTCTGTCCGTTTACAAGCGGTATGTAATCCCAGATAATAACGGTCAGGCCTCCGGAGACGATACCCGCGATGGCGCCGCCCAGATTCGCCCGCTTCCAGTAGAGTGACATTAATACCGTGGGACCGAAGGCAGCGCCCAGGCCCGCCCAGGCGTTAGACACCAGTCCCATGATACTACTGTTGGGGTCCCAGGCTATAAAGTAGGCGATGGCTGCGATGCACACTACAATGATCCGGCTCAGCAAAAGGACATTTTTATCCTTAGCCTTTGGATTGATTACCCCTTTGTAGAGATCCTCAGACGCGGAGGACGCCGCTACCAGCAGCTGGGAATCCGCTGTGGACATGATCGCCGCCAGGATACCGCACAGGAAGATACCGCCGATGAACGGAATACGGATATCTTTTGTAAATAATTGCACAATCATATTGATAAATACATTCTCGGCTGATCCTGTGGTCTCCGTGCCCAGTATCGTGGGGAACAGATAAGCTCTTCCGATAATACCGATAAAGCATCCAAAGAACAGGGAGACAGCCACCCATACAATCGCAATAATTCTGGACTGTTTGAGTTCCTTCTCACTCTTAACCGCCATGAATCTGACTAGAATATGGGGCATACCGCAGTAACCCAGTCCCCAGCCGATCTGGGATATAATATCGATGAAACCAAACGGTTTTCCGCCGTTATGGAAGATATTCAGATAGGAATCCACACCTCCGGTCACGTTGGTCTGAGCCAGGATATCGGTCAGATTCGCCGGTCCTACAAACACATAGCAGAGAATCGGAACCGTCATCAGCCCGACCAGCATCAAAAGCCCCTGGATAAAGTCTGTGGTACACACGGCCATAAATCCGCCCATAAAGGTGTATCCCAGTATAACCACCACACCGATGGTCAGCGCGATGCGATAGTCCACTCCAAATACGATATTGAACATCTTGCCGCCGGCCGCGAACGCGGATGCCGTATAGACAACGAAAAAGATCACGATCACGATGGAGGATGCGATCAGCAGAATCCTCCTCTTGTCATGGAAGCGGTTTTCGAAATATTCCGGCAGGGTCAGCGAGTTATTCGCGCGTATCGTATACCGTCTGAGTCTGGTGGAAATGAAAAGCCAGTTGCATACGGTTCCCAGGAATAATCCGATAGCGATCCAGGACTGTCCCGTTCCCAGCGCGTAGACTGTGCCGGGAAGGCCCATCAGCAGCCAGCCGCTCATATCGGATGCCTGGGCTGACAGGGCTGCCACCCATTTTCCAAGGCCGCGGCCTCCAAGGAAATAATCCTCCGTGTTCTTAGTCTTGCGCATGAAACTAAATCCAATCAGTAGCATTCCCAGCATGTAGACCGCAAACGCCACCAGAACCCATACTAAATCTGTTTTACTCATTCTCTCCTCTTCTCCTCACTTCTCTTTTTTTCTGAACAGTTTCCTGTTGCTGTGTCTTACAGTATCCCCCACACCAAATGTCCGCGGAACACCTTTACTCCTCTATATGCTCCAACCCCTGGTTCATGATCGTCTGAATGTGATCATCCGCAAGGGAATAGAAGATCGTCTTTCCATCCCGCCTGAATTTCACCAGTTTCATCTGCTTTAGCACGCGCAGCTGGTGTGAGATGGCCGACTGTGTCATACCAAGCAGCTGTGCGATATCGCAGACACACATTTCCGCCTGGAACAAAACATATAGGATTTTGATTCTCGTGCTGTCACCAAATACCTTAAAGAATTCAGCCAGATCATACAGCTCCTGTTCCGGCGGTATCCGGTTTTTCACTTTTTCCACGATATCTTCATGTACATGGATATACTCGCAGCGTTCCACACCACTGTTATTGCTCATTGTTTCCTCCTTGCGTGCGTTTTCCCGCACAGATCGGTTACCAATGTGCTGCTCACTGCCCTTTCAGTATTTCGATAGCCTTCTGCAGCTGATTATCCTGGTCCTTCGGGATGATCGCCATCTTCTTCAGATCTTCGTTCAAATCAATTTCCACATCCGGATCGATTCCCACTTCGTGAATGTAATTCCCCTTTGGTGTAAAATATTTCGACACGGTTAACTTCACCGCAGTGTCGTCTCCCAGGTCAAAGATTTTCTGCACAATTCCCTTTCCATAGGTTGTGGTTCCGACCAGGGTGCCGATCCCATAATCTTTTACAGCTCCGGCAAAGATTTCTGCCGCGCTGGCACTGTTCCCGTTGACCAGGACCACCAGCGGAATGTCTAACGGGGTTTTCCCTTCTCCGCTGTACTCCTCACGGTTGCCGTACTTATCTTCCGTATAGACGATCAGTCCGGCCGGAAGGATCTGCTCCAGGGTCTTGCAGACCGAATCCAGCACACCGCCCGGATTATCCCTTACATCGATAATCAGGGATGTCATTCCTTGATTTCTCAGGTCTTCCATAGCCTCCTGGAACTGTTTCTGGGTTACCAGATCATCAAACTGGGTGATCAGCAGATATCCGATCCCATCGTCCAGCATCTCATGCTCTACGGTGGAAACCGTCACTTCCCGGCGTTCCACATCAAACGTAAGAGGTTCTGTCTCATCCCCCCGGACGACCTCCACACTCACGGTACCGACACCGTCGTTGCTGGTTTTTACAACCGATACTACACTCTGCAGGTCCATACCGGTCACATCCTGTCCGGCCACTTTGTAGAGGATATCACCTCTTTGCAGTCCCACCTCCTCGGCAGGGGAATCCCGGAACACTCTCAGCACGGTGATCACTCCGGTCTTCATATTCTGGGACATCAGGATGCCGATCCCGTTATAAACGCCGGTGGTAGACTCCATCAATGAAACGTAATCCTCATTTGTATAGTAGACGGAATAAGGATCACCGAGCCCCGCCACATATCCATAATACAAGGTTTCAATGAGCTTCTCCTCATCTATATCCCCCATATACCTGGTATCGATCAGCGTCTTGATCTGTTCCAGTTTCCGATCAATCGCATCCGTATCCAGCTGCTCTTCTGCCGCCGGAACTTCCGATGTCTGCGAGGGCTGTCCTCCCGCTCTCCCAGGTTCCAGACTCTTGACAAAAAATACGATGGCCAGGACACACAAAGTGGCCAAAACTCCTCCGAAAAAGCCTTTCCAGACACCATAATTTCTCTTCGGTTCGTTCATCAGAAAATCTTCCGGCTCGACTTCCTCCTCCCGATCCCGCCCATTCTCTTGATTCCATTCTCTTTTTTCCGTCATCTTGCCTCCTATAAGCGAAGCAGAGCTGTCCGAAGACAGCCCTTTCTTAATTTTGCCTGTTCTCAGTTAACTGACATAATTCCATGGACTGACATAACTACCGTTCAACCGGACCGTAAAATGCAGATGCGGGCCGGTAGATCGGCCGGTAGAACCTACTGCCGCGATCTGTTCCCCCCTGGACACATTCTGTCCGGCGGATACATACAGCGCGGAAGCATGCATATAGATCGTGTACAAACCGCTGCCGTGATTGATCATAACATAATTTCCCATGACCGAATCATAGGCGGCACTGACAACCTCGCCGTCATAAGCTGCCAGAATCGCTGAACCGGTAGGGGCTCCGATATCAATTCCGTTATGAAATTTTTCATATCCAAGGGTCGGATGATATCTGGTTCCGTAATCACTGGTAATTCTGGTACTGGCCGGACACGGCCAGGCGAATTGTCCGTTATCATAAGTCTTCCCGGTTTGTCCGCTGTTACTCAATTCCTGCTGGCGTTTTTTCTCTTCCTCCTCCAGCCGCTTCATAACCGCGGTCATCTGGGCTAATTCCTGCTCGTATTCCTCTTTTAACTGTTCGGCGTCAGCGATATCGTTTTCGTAACGCTCGATTTCATCATTCTTTTTCCTGATGGCGGACTCCACGCTGGATTTGCGGTCTTCGACCTCAGTCTTCATATCCTCCAGCTCGCCCTTTTCCTGAGTCAGTTTTTCTTCCGTCTCTTCAATATATTCCTTAGTCTCCTGAAACTTCACAAGCATTTTCCGGTCATACTCCGACATGGCGCTCATATACTCCACCCGTTTGAGCAATTCAGATATACTGCCCGCCTCCAGAAGCATAGACAGCGGGGAACCGGTACTGTTCTCATACATATACAGGATACGCAGCTTCATCGCTTCATATTGCTCAGACTCCTGCTCTTTTGCAAGCCCCAGGGCTTCCTGTGTATCCGCGATCTGCTGTTCTTTCTCAGTCAGCTGTTCTTCCAGGGAACCCAGATCGTCGACGATCTGGTTCAGGGAGGAATCCAGCTTCTTGATGTAATCCTCCAGGTTTCCCTTTGTCACCTTCATATCCTTTATCTGTTGTTCAACTTCTTTTATATTGGATTCTATTCCGCTTTTTTCCTTCTTCGCGTCCTGAAGTGAGGTGGCAAAAGCGGGCGCCGCCATGGCCGTTATCAGTACCCCGGACAGCAGAACCCCTAATATTCGCTTCGTCATGGACAACACCTATACCCTCAAATGCTTACGGATCGTAAAGAAACTACCCAGGAACCCGATACCGACTCCCAAAATCAGTCCAACCGGGAGCAGGGAGTGGAACACTTCCTCCGCCGGCAAAAAAACAAACAGCCGTGCAAGGGTCATAAACTGGGTCTGCACATAATCCACCAGCTTACTATAAAGATAGTAAATGATTCCCAAAGGAATCGCTGAGCCGATCAGTCCGATCAGCAGGCCTTCTACCACAAACGGCGCGCGCACAAAAAAGTCTGTGGCGCCGATTAATTTCATAATCGCAATTTCTTCCTTCCGGACCGCGATGCCGATCGTCACCGTATTACTGATCAGGAACACCGCCACCGCCAGCAGGATAAAGATAATGGTAACCGACACATACCCGATCAGCATATTAAAATCGCTCAGGGTATTGGCAGTTATCTCCGACTGGTTCACCTTCTCCACTTCATCCAGGGAAGTGATATAGGACACCAGCGTTTTCTGCTGGGACACATCATTCATATAGACTTCCAGGTTAGCCGCCTTGGCAAGGGGGTTGTCCTGTTCAAAACCTTCCGCCAGTTCCCCGGCATCTTTCAGATAGTCCTTGGAAAAAATCTCCCACGCTTCATCCGCGGAGACATAGATCACATTGGAAACCTCATCCCGCTTCTCTATCTTGGCCTTTACCTCCAGGATCTGCTCTTCCGTTACATTTTCCTTGAAAAACACGGTAACCGCCACGCCGGCCTCTATATCTTTGATCATACTCTGAAAGTTCATCACGATAGCGAAGAAAAGACCGAAGAGAAAAATACAGGCTGACATCGTGGCAATCGACGCCAGTGAAAACATTTTATTTCTATATATATTTTTCAGTCCCTGTTTGAGACTGTAGACAATTGTACTAAGCCTCATAATTGTTATACCCGCCTTTTTGTTCGTCGCTGATAATAACGCCCTTGTTCATAGTTACGACCCTCTTCTGCATGGCATCCACAATCTCACGGTTGTGGGTGACCACGAGAATGGTGGTTCCCCTGCGCTCATTGATCTCACTTAACAGCTGCATGATATCCCATGAATTTTTCGGGTCCAGATTACCGGTGGGCTCATCACATAACAAAATAGCCGGACCGTTTACCAGCGCCCTGGCTAACGCCACTCTCTGCTGCTCCCCTCCGGAGAGCTGCTTCGGATATGACTTATATTTCTCCGCAAGCCCTACCAGCGAGAGCATCGCCGGTACCTGCTTGCGGATTCTTCTGGTCGGTGTCTCGATCACCCGCTGCGCGAACGCTATATTTTCATAGACATTGCGGTCCTTCAACAGCCGGAAATCCTGGAATACCGTTCCGATATTCCTGCGGTATCTTGGGATCTGACGCCGTTTCAGATCCCCCAGCACTTTATTGCCCACGATGATGGTGCCTTCCGTGGGTTCAAGCTCCTTTAGCAGCAGCTTGATCAACGTCGACTTGCCCGAACCGCTGTTGCCGACGACGAACACAAATTCCCCCTTATCGATATGTAAGCTTACGTTCTTCACAGCCGGCGAACCGGTGGAATAGGATTTGCTTACGTTCTTTAATTCGATCATGTTACCTCCTGTATCTGATTAGTAATTTATCGACTCCATATACTTCATGTATTTTACAACCATCAGTGCGATCTTAAAGGTGATGGCATCCTCAAACACCCGAAGGTCCAGTCCGGTACTCTTCTGCAGTTTATCCAGACGGTATACCAGCGTGTTCCGGTGGATATACAGCTGTCTGGAAGTCTCGGAAACATTCAGGCTGTTCTCGAAAAATTTGTTGATGGTTGTCAGTGTCTCTTCGTCAAAATCATCCGGTGATTTGCCGTCAAATATCTCCTTGATAAACATCTTGCACAGCGGAATAGGCAGCTGATAAATCAGACGGCCGATCCCCAGCGCGCTGTATGCAATAATATCTTTCTCGTCAAAGAAAATCTTGCCCACGTCCAGAGCCATCCGCGCTTCCTTATAGGAGCGGGATACCTCTTTGAGTTCATTGACCACAGTACCGTATGCGATGTGCACATCGGTCTCTCCCTGCGCAGTCAGAAGATCCAGGATCATCTTGGCGGTTTTATCCAGATCCTCGTATCCTTCGTTGACAGCCACTTCTTTGACCACGATCACATTTTTTTCATCCACTGCCGTTACGAAGTCTTTGGATTTCGTTCCAAACAGGCCGCGGATATTTTCCATGACATTATTATCCTTCTCATGATCGGTCTCCACGATAAAGACCACCCTGCGCACGTCTGTTTCAATGTGCAGCTTCTTGGCCCTGTTATAGATATCGACCAACAGCAGGTTATCCAGCAGCAGGTTCTTGATAAAATTATCCTTGTCAAAACGTTCCTTGTAGGCTACTAAAAGGTTTTGAATCTGGAATGCAGCGATTTTCCCAACCATATAGACGTCGTCACTGCCGCCGTTTGCAAGTAATATGTACTCTAACTGCTGGTCATCAAAGACCTTGAAAAACTGGCACCCCTGTACTACCTGGGCATCTGCCGGGGATTCCACAAACGCCAGTACAGCGTTCTCATAGACTTCCGCCCCCGCAAACGTCGTAGCCAATGGTTTCCCTTCCGTATCTACGATGCATAAATCAATTCTGGTAATTGCTTTCAACCCTTCAATTGTGTTCTGAAGTATCTGGTTGGATATCATCTGCTTCACTCCTTCTACATGATATAGTTATTTTTCACAAAGCGCCCACAAGATTCCCCGCGATTCAAAAGTAACCTAACATATATATTAATGCAATATTACAAAAAAAGAAAGAGGAAATACGAATTTTTTTATGCATTTCCTCAACTTTTTTATGGTAAAACTGTTTTTTTGTGGTATACACAGTTCACAAATGCACTTCCAGGAACCCTTCCCCCAGCACTTCACGGGCATCTGTCACAATTACGAAAGCGTTAGGGTCCGTTTTGACCACGATTTGTTTGAGCTGCACGATCTCTTTTTTGGAGACCACACAGAATAGCATCAGCTTATCCGCCCCCGAGTACATCCCCTTGGCCGGAACGCCGGTCAGCCCTCTGTCCAGCTCGCTCATAATCATATCCGAGACCTCTTTTTGATGCTCCGTTATAATAAATGCCGCTTTTGAGAATTTTAATCCTTCTATAATTCCGTCCGACATTCTGGAAACCACAAAAATCGCGATTACCGCATACAATGCCTTGCTGATTCCGAATACATACGCGCCCACCAGCACAACCAGCGCGTCCACCACCTGCATGATCTGGGCGATGGTATAATGGGGCATATAGTGCTGGATCAGGGCAGCCACCATATCGGTTCCGCCTGTAGTGGCCCTGGCCAGGAACACCAGGCCGATTCCGATCCCACTGATCACGCCGCCGAACAAAGACGCCAGGACCAGGTCATCGATCATCAGGCTGAATACCGGAATCACATACAGCCACGCGGAGAGAGCGACGGTAGCAAACAGCGTTCTTCCTATATAGCGGACTCCTTTTATTTTCGCCGCCAGCAGAAAAACCGGAATATTCAGGCAAAGGTTCGTAAGCCAAAGAGGGATACCGCCTTTCAGCAGCGGCCCTGTCATTTCCTTGGCTATTATGGCGATACCTGTGAAACCGCCGGTAACCAGGCCATTGGGATCATAGATCACATTAATGGCCACCGCCATAAGCCCCGTACCTGCCAGGATCAGCAGATAATCCACCCAGGCACTTCTCTTATTCATTCTTCCTGATTCTCCTTTTCCTGATCTCGGTACTTCGTGACCCTTCTCTTGAAAATGCTCTTCTCAATCAGTTTGCTCAGCCAGCTGGTTTTTATTCCTGTATCACTCATCCCATTCTGGCTTTTTCCCAAACCGACCCACACTTTCGCATTGATCTTCTGCTTATTCCTGATCACGAACTCTTCCTGAAAAGGAGAATTTAATGCCGCCATTACCACATCCGGCACAACACTGTTAATCTCGTTCACTATGACATCCTCATCCCCGGTATTCGTATCCGTGGCGCAGCTGCCCACAATATTAACCATAGGATGATGTTCTGCCATGTATTCGTAAAATTTTTCAAGTTCCATTTCTGTATTCGTCAGTAAGAACAGACTTTTATGCTCGCTTTGCAGCATTTTGATCAGTTCCCGCAGGAATACGTTATCCTCGATCTCCTGCACCCGCTGCGGGTCCGGCATCTCCAGTATACTGAGAATCTCTTTTTCTCTGGCCATACACAGATCCATAGACCTGATCGCCTCTTTTAATTCCGGGTCTTCGTCCGCTGCGACAAAGAGCTCCGGTGTCAATAGCTCCAGGCTGTTCAGACAGTCATTTTCCAGATATTCTTTTACCAGCTCCAAAGCTTCCTGTGCGCTGTAGTCCATAATCTGCAATCCCAAAATATTCATAACCTGACTCATCTTATCACCCGGCAGTTTATCTGCCTTCAACTTTCCAGATTTCTTGCCTATCAAACGCAGGCAGTCCAATTCGTGTGTGCACCAGTTATCTGGGACCGGTGCTGGTGTGCCGACCTGTTCATGTCCTAACTAACAGCGCTGATAATTTCGTCACTTGGCAAGGCATCGCCGACTGACGGCAACGCGGCAGATGACGAAAGAGGCAGTGTTGATAGTTAGGATATGAGCATGTCCGTACACTAGTCCTATTGAACCTTCCACACTCAATAAATTTGAGATCTTAGACCCGAAAATCGCGGGAGGGGGCCCCCGCTTATTTCAATTATAACCAGATATACGTACCTAGTATAACAAACCGATTTTTACTTTGCAAGTAGGAATTTTGTACTGTTGAGGCCGGAATTTTGTACCTGCTGCTTTGCTGAAGGTGTTTTAGGGTTGGCTGATATGTTGGTCAATCAATAAAAATGAGCCCTGGAGTGGGTTGTTATGAATATAGTTTTATAGTAAGATTATAATTATTACTATAATGTTTCATTGTCTAACTTAGTTTTTTATAAGGTTTTTGGTCAAGTTCAGATTTATCTGGATTATAGGTTTTTATGATTTCGGTAGATTTTCGGTTGGATATTAGTTTTATAAATATGTCGATGGAAGGGATGACGCGGTATGGGTGAAAATTTGGATGGCTTGAGAACGCTATATACGAAGTGGGGGAAAAAGGTGGACCGGGAGTGTCCGCTGCCGGAGCATCCACGGCCGCAGCTGATGCGCGGGCATTGGCAGAATTTGAATGGGGTGTGGGAGTACGCGATTCTGGATGGGGTGCCGGGGAGGATTCCCGATCGGTTTGACGGGGAGATCGTGGTGCCGTTTTCGCCGGAGAGCGCTCTGTCGGGCGTGGGAAGAATGCTTGAACCGGGCCAGACTTTGTGGTATTCGAAGAAGGTACCTTTTGACGCGGTGGACAAGGAGCGGGTTCTGCTTCACTTTGGAGCGGTGGATCAGTGCTGTACCGTGTATTGCAATGGGAATACCGTGGGGACGCATGAGGGCGGTTATTGGCCGTTTTCCCTGGATATTACGGAATTTTTGAAGGATGGGGCGAATCTGATTCAGCTGGCGGTTACGGATGAATCGGATGGCGGACTGCAGGCTTACGGGAAGCAGCGAATGGAGCGGGGCGGAATCTGGTATACTCCCCAGAGCGGGATCTGGCAGACGGTCTGGGCGGAGTATGTGCCGGAAGTCTATATTCGGGATCTGAAGATTACTCCTCGCTATGATGAGGGGTGTGTAGATTTTACTCTGTTTTTTCAGGATCATCTGCCGCCTTCGGAAGTGTTGGTGGAGATTTTTGACGGGGACACGGCGGTGGTGCGGGAGAAGTTTCAGAGTAACCGGTTCCGGGTGGCGGTTCCGGAATTTAAGAGCTGGAGCCCGGAATCTCCGTTTCTCTACCGGGTTATTTTGACCGTAGGTGAGGACTGCGTGGAAAGCTACTTTGGGATGCGTAAGTTCGGAATCGCGGTGGATGAAAAAGGCTGTCCCAGGCTGGCGTTAAATGGACGGCCGGTTTTCCATAACGGACTGCTGGATCAGGGGTATTTTAGCGACGGGCTTTATACGGCGCCGTCGGATGAGGCCATTGTGGAGGAGCTGAGTCGGGTGAAGGCGCTGGGCTTTAACATGCTCCGTAAACATATAAAGATCGAGCCTATGCGGTGGTATTATCACTGTGATCGGCTGGGGCTTTTTGTATGGCAGGATTTTGTCAGCGGAGGAGGGCCTTTTGATATCTGGGCGGTCCGGAATCTTCCGTTTTTGGGTGTGGAGGTGAAGGATAACCGGTACAAGATGCTGGGGAGAAGAGATCCTCTGGGACGCAGAATATTTGAAAAGAATATGAGGGATACGGTTAAGGCCCTGTATAATGTGGTGAGTCTGGCTGTCTGGGTCCCTTTTAATGAAGGCTGGGGACAGTTTGACGCGGTACGGATCACACAGGCTCTGCACAAGCTGGACCCCACCAGGCTGATCGATCATGCCAGCGGCTGGTATGATCAGGGAGCGGGGGACATCCGCAGTTATCATGTGTATAATAAGCGGTTCCGGATGAAGAAAGATCCATGCGGACGTATTCAGGCGCTGACGGAATTCGGGGGGTATAGCTGGCCCTGCCGGAAGCACATGGTGTCCAGACGGCTGTTTGGGTACCGGATTCTGAAGAGCCGGGAGGAACTGACAAAAGCTTATGAGAAGCTTTACCGGGAAGCGGTGCTGGCCAACGTGGAACTGGGGCTGAGCGCAGCCGTATACACCCAGGTCAGCGATGTGGAGGATGAGATCAACGGCCTGTTTACTTATGATCGTGCCGTGCTTAAGGTGAATAAGGAGACGGTCCGGGGGATTAACCGGGAGATTCAGGAGATGTTTGAAAAAGTAACCGCTGCAGTTCCTGATACGCTTTGAGAACCTGATCTTTTGTGGCCAGCCAATCCCGGAAGGCGGTAGCGCTTCCCGCAGCGATGCCCATGCGAAACGCGGCGGCGTAGTCCTGTTCTTTCAGATACCCGGCCAGGAATCCGGCTACCATAGAGTCCCCGGAACCAACAGAATTTACCAATATGCCGGATGGGGCCGGGGAGGCGTGGAACCGCCCTTGGCCGTCTATGAGAAGAGCACCATCTTTTCCCAGGGATACCAGTACGTTAAGGGCGCCATCCTGTTGTATCCGGATCGCTCCCTGCTTGATTTTATCCATCGTGTCACACCGGATGCCGCAGAGCTCTTCCAGCTCCGCGGCATTTGGTTTTACCAGGAACGGATGGTATTTTAACGCATTTTTTAAAAGATCCCCCGTGGCGTCTACCACTATACGCGTTTTGCGGTCCTGCAGTCTGCGCATGATCTGTTCGTAGATGTCGGTGGGCAGGGAATTCGGTATGCTTCCGGCTAATACCAGGATATCCTCCGGGCCGCAGGCATCCAGCCTTTGGAACAGCGCATCCAGAGCTTCCGATGGAATATGGGGACCCTGGCCGTTGATTTCGGTTTCTTCCCCGGACTTGATTTTTATATTGATCCTGGAATTCCCGCTCTGCAGCGGAATGAATTCCGCGTCACAGCCGTTTTCTGCCAGCAGCCGTTCTATTTCTCTTCCAGTGAATCCTGCCGAAAACCCAAGAGCTTTGCTGGCATATCCCAGATTAGACAGCATGATCGACACATTGATTCCCTTTCCCCCCGGATACAGCGCCTGCGCTTCCGACCGGTTGGTGGCTCCCTCTGCCAGATTCGGAACCCATACGATATAATCTAATGATGGATTGAAAGTTACTGTGTATATCATTGCGTCCTCTCCTAATCTTTCGTAATTAATTTTTGCGGAACGTATTAAAATCATCCACCAGGCTTTTTACATCCCGGATCAGATCATCAAAGATCCCTGCTTTATACAGGTTCAGGATAATCAGGCCCAGCGGGACAGCCAGAATCATCCCCAGCACCCCGTCTAACCGGTATCCCAGGAACATGAATAACAGGGTCATCAGCGGATCCAGCCCCACGGAATCCCCCACCATCTTCGGCTGGATCAGCTGGCGGATCAGCTGGCTCACGCCATAGATGATCAGCAGGCCAATGGCCATCCGGTAATCCGAGGTTAAGATTTTAAATAACGCCCAGGGGATCAGCGCCGTTCCTGTACCAAAGAATGGTAAAAAGTCCAGAACAGCAATAAGTATCGCAAAGATTATCGCATAGTTGACTCCCAGGAATACGAATCCGATAAACAAAATCAGTGCCACGATTCCCATAATTTTGAACTGCGCTTTGAAATATCCGCCCAGTATATGCTTAAAATCCCCGGTAATCATGTCCACTTTCTTCTGGATGGCCTGAGGCGTATGGCGTCGGAAAAATGCCAGGATTCTCTCCCGGTCGGCAATGAAGAAATAGGCGGATAACACAGCAAAAATAATGGAAATCAGCACAGACGGAAGATTCCTTGCGATATTCCCCGCAGCCGCCACGGTAGGCTTGCCGATTCCCTGCATGATCCCGCTTACGTAACTGCCAAAATCAGCAGACACCTCCGCCCACCAATCCTGTACGTCCTGCGGCAGTTTTTGGAAAAAAACGGAAAGCTTCTGCCCCGCTTCCGCAAAATCCATGGATACCGATTCATACATTTCAGGCAGATTTCCGACAAAACTTCCCAGCTCGGTGATAATTTTTGATATGGCCAGATAGCCAACCAGCACCACCAGCGCCAGAGTCCCGATAATGATCAGCATGGAGCCATGCTTGCGTACGATCTTCAGCCTGCGCTCCAGCAGCCGCACCAGGGGATTCGCGATCATCGCAATGATCCATCCTATGACCAGCGGCATGAAGAATACGATCAGCCTCGGGGCAAAATAGCACAGCAGCACAATTCCCACAATCCAAATCAGCAGATTCAATATCGTCTTGAAGTATTTTGTGGCCTTATTCATAACCTTATCCTTCCCCACACCAATTATGATAGCTATCCTATTTTTCGCTATGAGCACTTTATGCCCGTATTTTAGGTACTTATAAATGATTTTGTGCGCAAAATGGCAAAATTTCGGTTCCGTTGAATCCGGGTTAGGTACTTATGCGCGGCGCATGAAAAATAGTCAGCGAAAAGCTTGTCTATCTTGTAAGTTATATTACAACAATCGAAATTTTAGAACTGTTCGATAACGATTTCTTCCCTCTTATTTTATCAGAGAACCATGGCCGCTACAAGAGAAAGCTGCCCCGCTACTTTCCAAACTACTTTCCATGCCGTGAATAGAAGTACGTAGCGAAGAAGATCACCGACGCGATGATGACAATCGTTGGCCCGGTAGCCGTATTCACATAATAGGATATAATGAGCCCCACAATGCCGGAGAACAGGGAGAACAAAATGGAGAAGAAATGGTACTCCCGCATATTTTCAGAGATGTTCCGGGCAGAGGCCGCGGGCAGGATTAAAAGCGCATTGATGATCAGGATTCCCACCCACTTGATGGAGAGCATGACGATCACTGCGATGCAGACTGCGAAGAGATTTTCGATCAGTTTTACCCGGATTCCCCGGCTGGCGGCGAGGGAACGGTTGATGCTGATGGAGTTCAGCTGGTTAGAACAAAGAATCCAGAAAATCAGTGTTCCTATGAGCAGCAGGACCAGGTAGAGGATTTCCCGGGGGGTTATGCTTAAGATATCCCCAACCAGCAGGCTCGAATATTTGCTGAAATTACCTCCCTGGGCCAGGATAACCAGGCCCACGGCAATGCTGAAAGAGGAGAACACTGAAATGACCGTATCCGTTGCCATCAGGTTTCTGCTCTTAATCTGGTTCAGTGCGAGAGCAAAGAGTACCGCAAAGATCAGCATGGCAAGGTTGGTGTCCGGTATCCCGAACAGGACGCCGACAGCTACACCGGTCAGGGCGGAGTGCCCCAGAGCGTCGGAAAAAAAGGCCATTTTGTGATTTACTATCATGGTACCCAGGATACCGAACAGAGGGGTGATCAGCAGGATGGCCAGAAAAGCCTGCTTCATAAAATCATATTGTACCCAGGAAAAAGGCAGGACGGATTCCAGCAGTTCATAGATCATTTCGCATCCTCCTGTTCTAATTGATAGCGTACGGCTCCGAATACGCCCCGGAATTCATCGCTTTCGAATACCTCCGCAGGCGGGCCGTCTTTTAAGATTCTGGTGTCCAGAAGAATTACTTCGTCGGCATATTCAGCCACATATTCCAGATCATGGGATACCAGAATAATAGCCAGATCATGATTGTTTTTGTAGTCATAGATCGTACGGTAGAATTTGGCCATACCGTTTTGATCGATGCCGGAGGCAGGCTCGTCCAGGATCAGCAGGTCCGGCTCCTGGATCGTCGCCAGGGCTAAAAGCACCCGCTGAAGCTCCCCGCCGGACAGATTGCAGACCTGCTCATCGATCAGGTGTTCCACCTGAAAGTTAGACAGCTGCTCCCGGATTCTTTCATACTCTCTCCGGCTCTTTTTTAAGAAAACCGGGACCAGGCTTGAAAAACCCGCGATCAGATCATATACGCTGGTGGGGGTGTTTTTGTCGATATTTATACTCTGGGGGACATAACCGATGTGCAGGCTCTGTACCTGCCCGTTTTCCTGGTTCGTAAATACGATCTCGCCGGTGTGGGGGATCTCTCCTAACATTGCTTTGACCAGTGTGGATTTACCCGCGCCGTTTTTGCCTATGATGACATTTAATTTTCCACAGTGAATATGGATATTGATATCCTCCAGGATCACTTTTCCTCCCCGGACCACACCGATATGATTCATTTTTATACAGTGCAGGCCGCAGGGCTCTGTGTGTATTCCCATGAATTACAGCGCCTCCCTTAATACTGCCAGATTTTCTTCCATACCCTGGATATAGCTGTCGGGATTCCCATCCCCCGTGACCAGGGAATCCAGGACATATACCCTGGTGCCGCTTTCTTTTGCAACTGCCTCGGCCACCTTCGTGCTGTACTGTTTCTCCACAAACAGCATTTTTACGTCTTTTTCTTTGATCACCTGCAGCAGATGGGCCAGCTGGCCGGCGCTCAGGGTATTATCCTCTTCAAGCTCGATGACATCCGCTACCTGTAACCCGTACGCGTCCGCAAAATAGGCAAAAGAGTCATGGAAAATAATAATATTGGTCTGCCCGGCCTCCCGGGTGATCTCTTTTGCTTCCGTCTGGAGCGGTTCCAGCTTTTTGCAGTACATATCCGCA
Source organism: Diplocloster hominis (assembly GCF_032380655.1). NCBI lineage: Bacteria > Bacillati > Bacillota > Clostridia > Lachnospirales > Lachnospiraceae > Diplocloster > Diplocloster hominis. Next base: position 26,092 of record NZ_JAWDIY010000022.1, read on the forward strand.
TTTTGGCGGTACTGATCCGCATGAGCCGGGTCCAGGGCTGCAAGTCCCTTTGCAATGTTATCCACTTCCTGCATATATTTGGACACATCCATCCACACATGAGGATTCCTGTCCCCATGGTCATGCCCTTTATCCATGTCTGCCTCCGTCCCGGATATTCCGAACGTTTTTACCTCAAGCATGGCTACCCCGTCGCTGGCTGTGATCACCGGCAGCTCAGGGTAATTTTTCAGCACTGTGTCCAGAAAGCTCTCGATCCCGCCGCCATTGATGATAAACGCATCCGCGCCGGACAAAGTCTGCATATCTTCCGGGGACAGCTGATAGTCATGGAGACAGCCGGTCCGGGGCCTGGTCATATTCGTAAGACGTACGCCGGGGATATCCCCGATGACATTTTCAGCCGCGATATACATAGGATAAAAGGAGGTGACCACCTCAAGTGTTCCCTCCCTTTCCTCATGCGGCTCTTCTGTAATTGTGGTAAAATGAATCACCGCGGCGCTGATCGCAGTGATCATCGCCAGCAGGATTCCTGTAAATACATATTTATTCTTCATTGATGAATTGCTCCATATACTCCCAGATCTCTTCCTTACCCTGTTTCGTCAGCGAGGAATAGGGAAGAACCGGTACCTGCTCCGGCACTCCAAGACCGGTGCGGATCAGCTTGACTTGTTTTTGCAGCTGGCTTCTTTTAATCTTGTCCAGCTTCGTGGCAATGATAATGGGCTGAAATCCCTGATGGTTGATCCAGTCGTACATCATCCGGTCATTGGCCGACGGATCATGACGGATATCGATCAGCAGGAACACCGCCTTTAACTGCTTCGAACCGTGGAGATAACGCTCGATCATCTTCCCCCATTTTTCCTGCTCCGCCCGGGATACTTTCGCGTAACCATAGCCGGGCAGATCCACCAGATACATCTGATCGTTGATATTATAGAAATTAATGGTCTGCGTTTTTCCCGGCGATGAGGAAGTCCTGGCCAGGGCCTTTCGGTTCATCAGGCCGTTGATCAGGGAGGATTTCCCCACATTGGATTTGCCCGCAAAGGCGATCTCCGGCTTATCCGTTTCGGGCACCTTGCTGGTGATTCCACAGACGGTTTCCAGACTTACATTTTTAATAATCATGGGCTGTCTCACCTACTTTGCAAGGGCATATTCCAATACTTCCGTCATATTTTCCACATACCGGATATCGATGCCCTTCTTGATTTCCTGGGCTATCTCCGCGATATCCCGTTTGTTCTTAGCCGGCACCAGTACCATCTTAATTCCGGCATTTTTCGCGGCCAGGATCTTCTCCTTTAATCCGCCGACCGGAAGCACCCTGCCCCGCAGTGTGATCTCACCGGTCATAGCCACATCGGCCCGGACCGGGATCTTCGTCATGGCGGAGAGCATCGCCGTCGCCATGGTAATACCCGCGGAGGGACCGTCCTTGGGAACCGCCCCTTCCGGGATATGTATATGGATATCATTTTTCTTAAAGAAATCATCTGAAATCTTATATTCTTTGCTGATGGAGCGCAGGAAACTGATTCCCGCCTGGGCGGATTCCTTCATCACATCGCCCATCTGACCGGTCAGACGGAATTCTCCTTTGCCCGGCATGATATTGACCTCGATCTGGAGGGTGTCACCGCCCACGCTGGTCCAGGCCAGGCCTCTGGCGATACCGATCTCATCGGTTTCATTGGCCATGTCAAAGACAAAGCGCTCTTTTCCCAGGTACTTGCCCAGATTATTCTCCGTGATCCGGACCATCTTTTTATGGTCTTCCATGATCTCCCTGGCCGCTTTCCGGCAGATCTCACCGATCTTCCGTTCCAGATTACGCACACCGGCCTCTCTGGTATAGCCGCGGGCCATCTTATTGTAAGCGCCGTCGCTGATGGTCAGAAGCTCCGGAGTCAGACCGTGTTTCTCCAACTGTTTCCGGTACAGATGTTCTTTTGCGATGTGCAGCTTTTCATTTTCCGTATAGCTGCCCACCTCGATCAGTTCCATACGGTCCAACAGGGGCCTTGGGATCGCGTTCACATCGTTGGCTGTGGCAATAAACAACACTTCGGACAGATCGATGGGAATTTCCACATAATGATCCCGGAAGTGGCAGTTCTGCTCAGAATCCAGCACCTCCAAAAGTGCGGAGGAGGTGTCCCCTTTATAATCACTGCTCACCTTATCGATCTCATCCAGCAGCATCAGCGGATTCTTCACTCCCGCCTGCCGAAGGCCGGCAGCGATTCTGCCCGGCATGGCGCCGATATAGGTCCGGCGGTGTCCCCGGATCTCCGCCTCATCCCGCACGCCGCCCAGACAGATCCGGACATACTGCTTGTCCAGGGCTCTGGCCACAGATCTGGCGATGGATGTTTTCCCGGTTCCGGGAGGACCCACCAGGCACAGAATCGGGCTGTCGCCCTTTTGGGTCAGCTTGCGGACGGCCAGGAATTCCAGCACCCGTTCCTTGACCTTCTCCAGGCCGTAGTGATCCTCCTCCAGAATCTGTTTTGCGTTTTTGATATCTTCTTTGTCCTCAGACTTCTTATCCCAGGGCATTTCCAGCAGGGTCTCAATGTAAGCCCGCTGTACGGCGGACTCCGAAGAATTCTGCCCGCTGTTTTTAAATCGCTGGATTTCCTTTTGGATCTTTTCCTTGACGGAGTCCCGAGCCGTTAATGTCTCCAGTTCCTCGGCAAAGCGGTCCGCATCGGAAACCGTATTATCCTCGCCCAGTTCCTCCCGGATCAGCTTTAACTGCTCCCGGAGAATGTAATCTCTCTGATTTTTATCAATGCGTTCTTTCACCTTCTGCTGGAGATCATTTTTAATTTTACTGATCTCCACCTCATTGCTCAGAATGACACTCAGCAGCTCATATCTGGCCGTTAAGTTGACCGCTTCCAGAATCTTCTGTTTTTCTTCATAATATAACGGGATATTGATGGAAATCTGGTCCACCAGCCGTTTCAGATCTGCAATTTCCAGCAGCTGCTTGATCAATTCTTTCCCAAGCTTTGGATTCTCCATCGCGTACTGCCCGAAGATCTCTTTTAAGTTCCGGACCATGGCTTCCTGGCTGTTCCCGGGAATCTCTTCCAATTCCTCCGTATCAAACCGGATCACCTCAGCCTTCAGATACTCGCCATCGGTTTCCAGATATGACAGCTCCGCGCGTTCGATTCCCTCTACCAGCACCCGCAGTATATTGTTGGGCAGCTTAATGATCTGTTTGATCACCGCTATGATCCCGATTTTATAGAGCTGATCCTGCTTCGGTTCTTCCGCTTCCGCGTCCCTCTGCGCGATCAGGAAAATATTCTGATCCTGGAGCATGGCTACTTCCGTAGCCTTGATCGATTTTTCTCTGCTTACATCAAAATGTACGATCATATCCGGAAGAATTGTCATTCCTCTGAGTGCAATTGCCGGTAAATGTCGAATAAGCTCACTCATACCGCTTCCTCCTTCGTCCGTATTATTCCATCGGATCAGGCGATTTCATCCGCCTTACCGAACAGTTTCCTTTTCTGGGAACGGGTCTGCGTTCCCGCCTCCAGCGCCTGCCTGCGGACGATTTCCGGTTCCTGTGACCCTTCCACCGCCTCTTTGGTCAGTCTGCATTCCACGATATTATCATCAGAAGGCACTTTGAACATGAGATCCATCATGGATTTTTCCATAATGGAACGCAGCCCTCTGGCGCCCGTCTTTCTCTTGATGGATTTCTCCGCGATCATCTCGATGGCTTCGTCATCGAACTGAAGCTTGACGCCGTCCAGCTCAAAGAGCTTGCGGTACTGCTTGATCAGGGAATTCTTCGGTTCAGTCAGGATCTTGACCAGCGCGGCCTTATCCAGGGAATCCAGAGATACCACAACCGGCAGCCGGCCGATGAATTCCGGAATCAGTCCGTATTTGATCAGATCTTCCGGCAGTACATGCTTTAAGACCTCCCCTACGTTTTTCTCCCGGCGGCTGGCGATCTCCACGTTAAATCCGATGGACTTCTGGTCCATTCTCGTCTCGATGATCTTATCCAGGCCGTCAAAAGCGCCTCCGCAGATGAACAGGATATTACTGGTATCGATCTGGATCAGTTCCTGATGCGGGTGCTTTCTGCCTCCCTGGGGAGGCACCGACGCCACGGTTCCCTCGATAATTTTAAGCAGCGCCTGCTGTACGCCCTCACCGGATACATCTCTGGTGATCGAAGCGTTTTCCGATTTTCTGGTAATCTTATCAATCTCGTCGATATAGATGATGCCGACTTCCGCCCGCTTCATATCATAATCCGCAGCCTGGATGATTTTCAGCAGGATATTTTCCACATCTTCGCCCACGTAACCGGCCTCTGTCAAAGAGGTGGCGTCTGCGATGGCGAACGGCACATTCAGAAGCTTCGCCAGGGTCTGTGCCAGCAGCGTTTTACCGGAACCTGTGGGTCCCAGCATGAGGATATTGCTCTTCTGAATCTCCACATCCAGATCCTTCTCCGCCATAATCCGCTTGTAATGGTTATAAACAGCTACGGAGAGCACTTTCTTCGCATCATCCTGCCCGATGACATACTCATCCAGAAACGCCTTGATCTCCTCGGGTTTCAGCAGGTTGATGTCGTTTAAATTTTCCTCATCAAACTCTTCGTCCTCGAATTCCTCTTCCAGGATCTCCGAGCAGATATCCACACAGCTGTCGCAGATATAGGTGCCGTTTGGTCCTGCGATCAGACGGTTTACCTGTTCCTGGGGCTTACCGCAGAAAGAACATCTGATTTTATCGTCACTATTTTTATTTGCCATATTTACCTCCTGTGCCGCACTTTGCTGCGGCTTAATTTCAGGGATTTGTGAAATTTATTTCACATTACCTCCTGTGCCGCACTTGCTGCGGCTTATATTAAGGAATACATTCCATCATTTTCCTTTTGATTTTTAAAGACTCCTGCGTGAATCACAGGAGTCTTGTGATCCCTGCGGGCCGCCGGCACTACATGCCGCAAAATCCACAGAGCATATCTTTAGCGTCTAACAAATACATCGTCGATCAAACCATATGCCTTGGCCTCTTGCGCATCCATATAGTTGTCTCTTTCGGTATCCCGTTCAATTACTTCAAGAGGCTGGCCTGTATTTGCCGCCAGAATTTCGTTTAACTTCTTTCTCGTCTTTAGAATCATATCCGCCACGATCTTGATCTCAGTCGCCTGGCCTTTTGCTCCGCCTGAGGGCTGATGAATCATGATTTCCGCGTTGGGAAGCGCAAAACGTTTGCCCTTCGCTCCGCCGGACAGTAAAAATGCTCCCATACTGGCCGCCATACCTACGCAGATCGTAGATACATCACATTTGATATAATTCATCGTGTCGTAAATAGCCATTCCGGATGTAACGCTGCCGCCCGGGCTGTTGATATACAAATGGATATCTTTTCCCGGATCTTCTGCTTCCAGAAATAACATCTGTGCAACGATCAGGCTTGCTGTTGTATCATTGACTTCCTCTCCCAGAAAAATAATTCTCTCTTTGAGCAACCGGGAGTAAATGTCATAAGACCGCTCGCCTCTGCTGGTCTGTTCAATGACATAAGGTACTAAACTCATGGCTTATCCTCCTGCCTTTCCTTATAATTGTCCGCTATTCGGTCATCGGGAACCCCCTGATGCCCAAACGCAAAACAAATTATTTTGCCGTCTCAACGGCCGCTTCCGCTACGAAATCCACTGCCTTCTGAACAGCAATGTCCTTCTTCATAGAAGTTCTCTCATAATCAGAGAGCACTTCCGTTAACTTATCGGCTTCCATCTTATACATTTCCGCCATTTTTTCAATTTCTTTTTGTAATTCCTCTTCAGTAGCTTCGATCTTCTCCGCCTCTGTGATCGCTTCCAGCACCAGTCTGGTCTGGATTCTCTTCAGAGCCTGCGGTTTCATCTGCTCCAGCATCTGATCCGGAGTAGATCCGGTAAACTGCATGTACTGTTCCATGGACAGCCCCTGCATCTGAATTCTGCGGGCAAAGTCCTCCACCATCTGGCGTGTCTGCGTATCAATCATCGCATCCGGGATTTCCATGGAAGCATTTTCAACGATCTTATCAATCACCGCGTCTTCCTTGGCGGTTTTGGCATCTTTTTCCTTCTTCTCCTGAAGTTTCGCCTTGATATCGGCTTTGTATTCATCTAATGTATCAAATTCGGAAACATCCTGTGCGAAATCATCATCCGCTTCCGGAAGCTCTTTTACTTTGATTTCCTTGACTGTTACTTTGAACAGCGCCGGCTGTCCTGCCAGTTCCTTCGCCTGATACTCTTCCGGGAAAGTAACATTTACTTCCACTTCTTCCCCGATATTCTTTCCGATCAGCTGCTCTTCGAAGGTATCGATAAAGGAATGGGAACCGATTACCAGAGGATAATCCGTGCCTTTTCCGCCTTCAAACGGGACACCGTCCACAAAGCCCTCAAAATCGATAGTGGTCATATCGCCGTCCTGTACTGCTCTGTCGTCTACAGTGATGGTTCTGGCATTGTTCTCTCTCTCTTTATCCAGTTCTGCGCTGATCTCGTCGTCTGTCACTTCCGTGCTTACCGCTTCCACCTCAATGCCCTTATACTCGCCAAGGGTAACTTCCGGTTTCAGCGCCACTTCAGCAGTGAAGATAAAAGGTTTTCCTTTTTCCAGCTGCACCACGTCGATCTCCGGCTGAGACACGATCTCTAAATCGCACTCTTCGGTTTCTTTTCCATAAACATCGGGAATCAGGATATTGGCCGCATCTTCATAGAAGATTTCCGGTCCATACATCTTCTCTATCATCTGGCGGGGCACTTTCCCTTTACGGAATCCGGGAACGCTGATTTTGCTTTTCTGCTTCAGATATGCTTTCTGAAGCGCTCCCTCTAATTCCTCAGCGGTTGCTTCCAGCGTCAGTTTCGCCATATTTTTTTCCAGTTTCTCTACTTGTAAACTCATCTTCTTTTGATTTCCTCCTTAAAAGTTATATAAAAATTTCTTCGGACGTTCCTAAAAATATCCATTCTTACAGTCATTATATGAGTATAGCATAACGTTTTCCAAAACACAAGAAAAAATTCCGTGAATCCGCTGTAGGACTGGGGTTGTGGTACTCTTATCGGGGTACTATGGGGTATGGGGGAATTTGGCTTTGGGCCTTGGCGGGAGGGACGGGGCGTGGCTTTGGGCGACGGGCGGCAAATCTCGCGGGGCCTAATCACTTCGGCCGGGCCTAAGAACGGCTAACTCCGAGAGCAGGAGAACCTCTTATTGGCAGGGCCCGGAACAAACTCGCCAAAGGTCTATAACCATTACAATTTACACTCAGTCTGTATGAATACGGAAAATGGCCATATATAAAGCAGGGCTGGGAGGGAAAGGGCGCGGCCGGGCGGCACCAGGCGGCAAATCTCGTGGGGCCAAATCACTTGAGACCGGGCCTTAGAACGGCTTACGCAGAAGTCGGGAGAACCTCGCAGGGCCTGGAACACTGTCCGAGCCGTCCTTTGGCGAGTTTGTTCCAGGCCCTGCCAATAAGAGGTTCTCCCGTCTTCGGAGTTAGCCGTTCTTAGGCCCGGCCGAAGTGATTTGGCCCCACGAGATTTGCCGCCTGGTGCCGCCCGGCCGCGCCCTTTCCCTCCCAGCCCGGCCCCTACATCCCCCATCCCCCTGCATTCAACAACCTAAAAATAGACCAGCCGGAAATAGTCTAAGAAATTCTTGGGACTATTTCCAGCTGGTCTATTGGGCCATGCCCACTATGCGATTAATAGAAAGTCTGAGATCAGATCTTTCTATTATCATAGATTACAGATTTGATCCGGAAGACATCTGCTGTTCCTGTTTCATGATCATTTTTTTGACCATTTCACCACCGATGGAACCAGCCTGTCTGGATGTTAAATCTCCATTGTAACCATCTTTCAACGGTACTCCTAATTCGCTGGCTACTTCGTTACGGAAACGTTTCATAGCCTCTTTCGCTTCGGGTACTGCCATCTGATTTGTGTTAGAAGAATTGTTCATTGTGTTTCACCTCCATGTTTGTCTTAGACAAGTAACTTGTCTGTACTCCTATTATGTACATGTAAGGTAAAACTATTACTGGAAAAAAATGTATTTTTAAAAGACACCGGGCAGCTCGTAAGTATTGGTAATTCCCTGGCTGAGCACGTTATTTCTAAGGACGGCATACAGCTCTGCTTCCGTAGCCGCCGGGTAGGGATTCACAAACAGCGTACCGATCCCGCACAGCAGGGCGCCTCCCAGGTACCAGAGAAGAAACGACAGATCCAGCACGAACATATCCCACTTATGCCCCATTGTCATCTCCCGGCTCAGCTCAAACGCGCGCTGCCGGCTGATCGACGGATTCTCAGCCAGAATATACGGGATCATCCGATATTCATAGCTCTTGACTATGCCGGGGATAATAAATGCCAATGTCCAAAGAAACGTGAACAGATCTCTCAAAAACATGATTCCCACCACATTCATATATGAATCGGAAAATGCAAAGCCCAACTCGCCAAAAGCTGCTTTTACCTCCCGGCCGACCAGGAAGAATCTTTTTCCGCCTATCATCAGCGGATTTGTAATAAATACCACTACACCTACGACGATCACGGATGCAACCGCGGCCACAGCAAAAACCGTTACGAACAGCAGCGCGATGTACTGCGCGCCATGTCCTACCGGAGTAGAATAATTGGCTGCACTCACTGCGCCGTTGCTGAGTGTCTGCGCTGCCCCGCCGCTGTTGTCGCCTCCCAGGATTCCCAGTAGCAGGCAAATCAGAAATCCCATCCAATAGTTGATTCTAAGCCGGTCTTTTGCCCGGTACTTCAGGTCACTTCTCGTCCACATCTCCTCAATCCTCCTCAATCTTTATTTCCGATATACGATCGCGTCCTGCACCTTCTGCGCGGTTTCCCCGTCGGTCAGACGGCGGATTAATTCCAGCCCAAAAGGAATCGCAGTCCCCAGACCCCGGCTGGTCACCACATTCTGATCGGACACAACTTCTTCCTCCAGCACCTGCGCTTTCAGCAGATGGGATTCAAATCCCGGATGGCAGGTTGCTTTTTTCCCCGCCAGCAATCCCAGATCTCCCAGTACGCTGGGGGCCGCGCAGATCGCTGCCAGCATCTTATCTTTTTGATAAAATTCTTTCAATAATTCAACCAGGCCAAGATGATTCGCCAGATTCGGTGTTCCCGGTATTCCGCCCGGGAGTACCAGCACATCAATATCTGAATAGGTCATCTCCTCGAACAACCGGTCTGCCTTGATCTGAATTCCGTGGGAACCCGTCACCTGCAGACTGGAAGTGACAGAGACCATGAAGGTTTCGATACCGGCTCTGCGCAGAAGATCCACTACCATCAATGCCTCGACCTCTTCACAGCCTTCTGCTAAAAATACACATACTTTACTCATACGAAACAGCTCCTTTCTTATTTTTCATCTACTTGATCTTTCTGAATAAAATTAAAATTCACAAAGAATGATAATCTTATCCTAATATAACATATCTATTGACGTTATGTCCAAAAAAATACTATTATTAATTTCATAGGAGCACTATCTTATGAAATGAATAAACAGCACCGCTCTACTCTAAAGAAAGAGATGAATACAAATGGAAATTGAACGAAAATATCTGGTCACCAGCTTACCTGATGCATTGGAGCAATATTCTTATCACAGGATTGAACAGGGTTATCTATGTACCGAACCTGTGGTTCGCATCCGCAGACAGGATGATGATTATTTTCTCACCTACAAATCGAAAGGTCTGATGGTGCGTGAAGAATACAATCTTGCGTTGACCCGGGAAGCCTATCTGCATCTTCGGGAAAAGACAGATGGCAACGTGATTTCGAAAAAGAGAATCCTTATCCCTCTTACGGAGGAATTGACAATAGAATTGGACATCTTTGATCCCCCTTTTGCCCCTCTCATGATGGCAGAGGTAGAGTTTCCCACAGAAGAGATGGCCCTTAGTTTTGAACCGCCGGCCTGGTTCGGCCGGGATGTCACTTTTGACGGCAGATACCAGAACAGCGCATTGAGCCGTCGGGAATTACAGGTTTAATTATAAGAACTATTTATAATACACATGATGTATTTGTAATAAAAGATTCAAATTGAGACTTTTTATCCGAGATTGGCTTCTACCTGTAGCCTTGTGAATATTATTTCAATGTTATTGTTATAATATCTACATTATTGTTCAGGGAGGTTTTTTCTTGGCAAAAAAGAAGACTGATTTAGATATCGGCGAATCTCTCAGATACATCAGAAAGCAAAATAACTTCACGCAGAAAGAAGTTTCTGAGTATCTGAATATTGCGCGGCAGACCTATACGAATTACGAAAATAATGAGCGCTGTCCGGATCTGAGTATTATTTATGCTTTGGCCTGTAAGTATAAAATACTGATTGATCAGCTGTTAAATTATGGCAGGCTCTCCCTTCCTTACATAATTCAGGAAGAGACCACGTATGGGTCCGATTCTCATCCGGTATATGAGACTGCTCTGCTGTCCGGTTCCGAACAAGTGCTGGTCAGCTTATTCCGGGAACTGCACCCGGATCAGCAGAAGGAGCTGATCGAATATATCCGTTTCAAACTGCATGAAAATAATACCGGCAAAGATAAGAAATGACCGGAACAGACCTTTTACAGGTATCTGTTCCGGTTTTCTTTTTACAAACTTATGAATCATTTCTCCGCGTGCCGATTCTAATCATCGCCGGGGGCGCATATAATTTATGGATAGACGGCATATTCAGATTCCCAGGCACTCATAAACTCCCAGCGCCAGCAGCAGAATGCCGGAAAGGAACACCGAATATTTGGTCACCAATCTCCCCATCAGACTTTTACCGGCCAGCAGCCCCAGTTTGATGCAGACCCACGTACATAGAAATGTGGCGATGGATACATAAAATGCACTGATATAAGCGATCCCTGCCGCTATGCCGATCCCCGCATTGTTGATGGACAGCACCAGCGCCAGAATGATCGCCTCCACCGTCGACATCGCCCGTTCCTCCTGCATCTGCAGCCCGGATACGTTACCGGACTCCTCCTGTCCTTTTTTCTTCTGATGGATACAAAACTTCACTACAAAATAAAGGCCGATCAGAACCAGGGTCAATCCCCCGACCAGATTGGCAGCCTGAAGGCTGATCATCTGGGAAAAAGCGGTTCCCACTTTCATCGACATATAAGTAAATGCGCTGGTAATTCCCGCAATCAGAAAAATATTCTTTGCAGAAATCCGTACATGGCTGACGCCAAAAGGAAGCATTAATACAAACGTATCAATATTCGCCGATATAACCAGAACGGCGATCGAAATAAATAGCTCCATAAACACATCCTGAAAATCCAATTTATTCTATTATATGTCTGAATCCTCAAGGGGTGTTTAAAGTACAAGCATTCCTTACTGTCCTTTTGCTCTTCTGCCGCCGGCGGCCCGGCCTACCGATAGGAAGTTTTCAACGCCTCCGCTAATACCTTGGGGTTCTTTTTATAAGGTGTCACGGGGCAGATTTTTTTGTGGGTTACATTCATCAGGGTGTATACAGCGATTCTGGCCGCGCGCACGGAGTATTCTTCAGTGAATACCATATCCTCGGGAATCTCGACAAACTGGCTGATCATGGCGAAGTTCGTGGAGCCTTCCGGAACTACCTTCGGGCGGTCGGACATCTTTCTGGGCTGGAACTGGGAATCGATGTAGGGCATCATGCAGGGAATGACATTGACCACGGATTCCATGATCTCGTCGATCTGATCCTCCATATGCAGGTGATGCAGAAGTTCAGTCAGCATCTCTTCGCCGGTGCATTCCCGCATCGGTTTCTTTACATAATCGCCGGTATTTTCCGTGTAAAGGCCGTATCCCCAGAAAATGGTGGTATCGATAGGCTGGTTTCTAAAATGCGGCTGGGCAGCTACAACGATGCTCATCAGCCAGCTGGAGTCTTTGAAGGTCATAAGGGCGCCGGACCCGGGAATGTTTCCGGAGTAGTCTTCGATCATTTTCAGAAGCTTGTTGCCCTTCATGGTGACTGTGAAGCTCTCCCAGTTGGTTTCTTCCGGTTTCCCGAAGAAAGGTTCCGGGTTGCCCAATCCTTCTTTCTTTTCTGCTACCTTCGCCCACAAATTGCCGGAGATCGGATTTTCCGGTTCGTAGGAGGCCGGGGTATGCAGATCCCCCAGAGTGGCGCAGTCCGTCATACATCCATTGGTCATGATGCAGATATCGCCTTCGTTTACGGTGATGACCTCTTCTTTGGACTCTTTTTGGAGGTGGATCGCCTGGACGGTGATCTGGCTTCCCTGCTCAAAATCCAAATCCGTAACGACTGCGTCAGTTACGAAATGGACTCCCTGCTCTGTGAGCCAGGTCTTTAGGGGAAGTATCACAGATTCGTATTGGTTATAAGGAGTTCTGGTCACTCCCTCCAGGGTTTCAATCCGGGAGAATTCAAAAATCATCCGTTCCATATAGCGTTTAAATTCGAACAGGCTGGACCATTTCTGGAACGCGAAGGTGGTCTGCCACATATACCAGAAGTTGGTTTCAAAGAAATGCGGAGTTTCTTCAAACCATTCCATGATCGTCATATCATCCAGATCTTCTTCCGGAGTCAGCATCAGTTTCCCCAGCGCCAGACGGTCATCATTGTTGAATCCCATGCCGGACACGTCCTGGATGACACCATCCTGATCGATGAGGCGGGCCTGGGCATGGGTGGGATGCAGATGGTCAAAATTCAGGATTTCCTGAGTCACACTCATATTGGGCTTTTCCAGGGACGGGATAGAGGAAAAGAGTTCCCAGAAGTTCTCATAGGTCTCCTCGTTGAGCATCCGGCCTCCTCTGCACACAAACCCCTGGCCGGGATCACCTGCGCCATCGTTGCTGCCGCCCAGGATTTTCATTCCTTCAAATATGGTGATCTGCTCTCCCGGATAGTTGCAGTCCCGCACCAGATACGCAGCCCCTGCCATACTGGCCAGTCCTCCGCCGATGAACCAGGCATGCTGTCCGTTGTAGTCACGGAGCTGCATTTCCGTTCTGGCCTTCTCGTTTTCCATATTCTCTTTTTCTTTCTTGGCTTTTACCGCCACTGCTGTTGCTCCTGCCACCGCGCCTGCGGCCAGAATTACTTTCTTTAATTTTTTGTCCATATCTATCTCTCCTTTGTCTTTGTTTTGATTCGATGGTCACAGTATATTCCATTTTCCGGGTTTCGTCATCATACACTTTTTTTCAGCTGTCGCAAATCCTGACACTTTTCAAATACTGTACAGTTTTTGGACAAATATACGATTTTGTCTATACAAATATGGAAAGATACTGATTAAGATAAAAGTAATTCATATGGGAGAGGAACGAATATGCGTCTGGATAATAAAATAAAAAGTGCCACGCTGGACACGGCACTTAAGTTTATGCTGAATAATAGTAAGAAATCCCTGGACCGGAATGCCAGAAACATCCTGGAGCTGGGCTGCACCCTGTCCGGCCGGCGGCTCCCGGAAAAGGAAGCCGAAGTCCTCTATCAGGAACTATATCAGATGCTGGCCCAGGGCAGTCAGTCTCTGGTCAAAGACTGGCTCATCGAGCAGTTTCACCTGTTTGTATAGATCTCATATCCTAATTTTTCACTGCCCTGGGCCAGGCTTTTAAGCTTTCCGGACAGCTTTTTGGTATCTTCTTTCATTCCGGACTCCACCCAGGCCACCACCACACCGCAGATCCCATAGGCATAAAACTGAGAATAGAATTTCTTGTCCTCAACCGACAGGCTCTTATCCTCATCCAATTTATCGATAGCCTCATAAAACAGCGTAGCAACGATTTCCAGCAGATATTCTTTGAAATAACTGTCATCGTTCTTTATGGTATTCCGGTAAAATTCCTGGTCCGCTTTCATGGTGTCCAGCAGCTCTTTCAGCTTCTCATGCCAGTTCTCCAGCGTGATTCCGTCCATGACATATATAAATCCCTCGTTATAATAAATCCAGCTGAGCAGCTCATACTTGTCCTGGAAATGATAATAAAAGGTCTGCCTGTTTAATCCGCAGGCTGAGGTAATATCGCCGATCGAGATTTTCCCGAACGGTTTGGTCAGGGTCAAATCCTTCAGCCCCTGAGCGATAGCCTTCTTCGTAATCAGCGACTCTGACATCAGGAAATCATCTCCTTTTTGTACGATGCATAAAAAATAGTCAGCGGGGTTTTTTCGGGCGCTACTATTTATTTTAACGTTTCATCCTTTTCTATGCAATGACTTTTTCTCTTTTTCCGCCCCGCCCCTGTGGAAATCCGGGCCGGGTTGTGATAAGATACACCTTAGTAAAGTTTCATGTAAGACCCGCAGCTGCGGTCTGCAGACGCACCGCAAAGATACCTGCGCAATTGATACATATGAGGAGGATTAACATGTCACAGAATTCCCAAAATATTTCCCCAAAAGCGATGGCCGCTCTGAAAACAATGCAGCAAAATGAGCTGACGGAAAGCGAAACCTACCGTGCCATTGCGTCCAGAATGAAGGACAGTAAGAACAAGGACGTGCTGCTGCGATTGTCCGGCGAGGAAAGACGCCATTATGAACTCTGGAAAAAATATACCGGCACCGAGATGAAGCCGCAGCGCTTCAAGGTGTGGTGGCGCAAGCTTCTGACCATCCTTTTGGGTTTTACCTTTGTCATAAAATTAATGGAAAAAGGGGAGGAAGGTGCCCAGGTAACCTACGAAGAACTGGAAAATGAAGTCCCGGAAAGCGCATTGATCCAGGATCAGGAAAATGCCCATGAAAATGCCCTGATGTCCATGCTGGATGAAGAACGTCTTCAATATGTGGGGTCCATGGTTCTGGGCATGAACGACGCGCTGGTGGAACTGACCGGGACGCTGGCCGGCCTGTCCTTAGCCATGCAGAATACCCGTATCATCGCCTTGTCCGGTCTGATCACAGGAATATCCGCCACTTTGTCCATGGCTTCCTCTGAATTCCTTTCCGCCAAAAGCGAGGGGAATGAGAATGCCCTGAAATCCTGTATATACACGGGTATCGCCTATCTGATCACCGTCACGCTGCTGATTCTGCCCTATCTGATCTTCCCGCCCCAGGCGTGGGTCTGGGCCCTGGTCACCATGCTGGTTACCGTTGTCGTTATCATCGCCGCGTTTAACTATTACATTGCCGTCGCCAAAGACCTGTCCTTCAAACGCCGGTTTGGAGAAATGGCCTGCATCAGCCTGGGCGTGGCGGTGCTCTCCTTCGCAGTAGGACTGATCGTCAAGAATGTACTGGGTGTGGATATGTAGAGTATTATCTGCCCCGGGCAGAAATGCAGGATCTGCTTCCTTATTAACAAATATACGGCGTTCCAAAGTTTCCCTTCAAACTTGGAACGCCGTATTATTACTTACCGAAGCTCGATGGCTTCTCTGAGCTTCTGGATTCCCAGATCCAGATCGATGTTTTTGTTAAAGAAGCTGGAAGTACCGGCTACGAAGATATCACCGCCGGCGGCCGACATCTTCCGGGCATTTTCAAAGCTGACATTCCCGTCCACTTCTATCTCCACATCATAGCGTCCCTTATCATCCAGATATCTGCGCACATCCGTGATCTTCTGGAGGGTCTGCGGGATCAGCTTCTGACCCGCGAATCCCGGATTGACTGTCATCACCAGAACCGCCTTAATATCATCGATCACATAGTCCAGCACGGAGATCGGGGTGGCCGGATTGATGGCCAGCATAGCTTTTGCCCCGGTAGCATTGATCTTCTGGAGCGCCCGCTGCACATGGGCCGTGCTCTCAGCGTGTACCGCCACGTATTCCCCGGGCTGGAAATCAAACCAGTCTATTTTATTTTCCGGATTATAGATCATCAGATGCACGTCCAGCGGTATATCGCTGGCTTTCCGAAGACTCTTCACATAATCCGTCCCCAGCATCAGGTTCGGTACAAACTCTCCGTCCATCACATCAATATGCAGATATTCGATTCCATTTTTTTCAAACGCGCTCAGATAAGTACCTATCTCCAACACACCGGAACACATCATGGAAGGGGAAATTTTCTTCTTCATACTACACTCCTCCTGTTATTTGTTATCATCATTATCCTAATCGTATCCCTTCTTACTTTCCTATTTATACTATCATAATCCCCTTTCATTTGCCACCCCGAAATCTTTACTAAGGATTCGCTGAAACTCCGGAACAAAAAATCTTGAGCTTTGGTCTGAAACACGGTATTATGGGGAAAGAGATTTTTGAAGGAGAGATTGATTATGAATATTTTGAAGCAGTGTTTTTATCTGCTGCTGATTTGTTTTATCGGGGAGGCTGTTGCTTTGGTTCTACCGATCCCCTTTCCTGCCAGCATCCTAAGCATGATCCTGTTATTCCTACTGCTGCTGTTTGGCTGGTGCAAAGAAAAACAGATTCGCGAGGTTTCCGATTTTCTGCTGGGCAACATGGCCGTGCTCTTTATTCCGGCCGGTGTGTCTATAATCAATTATTTCGATGAGATACGGAATGTATGGCCTGCGCTTCTGGCTATTATTCTTATCAGTACGATCGTTACTTTTCTGGTCACGGCTTTTACGACACAGCTGATGATCCGGTTAACGGCACGCCGGACTGCAGACACAAAGAGGGAGGAGATGTAAGTATGGGCGAACTGACTTCTATGGCACTGTTTGGCCTTGGGCTGAGCTTGGGCGCATTTGAACTGGGTAAGCTGATCCAGAAAAAATGTAAAAATCCTGCCGCCAATCCGCTGCTGATCGCCATTGTTCTGGTTATTGCAGTGCTTCAGATCTTCCATATACCATATGAAGATTATGAGGAAGGCGGAAAATTAATCTCTATCTTCCTGGGGCCCGCCACGATCTGCCTTGCGGTTACGGTCTATCGGCAGGTGCGTATTTTTAAAGCCAATGTCCTGCCGATTCTGGTTGGCACGGCCGCAGGTTCCGCCGCCTCTATCCTGACAGTCATCGGTCTTTGCTATCTGTTCCGGCTGGATCAGGTATTCCATGTCTCTCTGATCCCAAAGTCAGTCACCACCCCCATCGCCATGGAAATCTCCCGTACACAAAACGGGATCGTTCCGGTAACCGTGGCAGCCGTGGTTCTGACCGGTATACTGGGGGCCATAATCAGTCCCCTTCTGATCCGCGTCTGCCGGATTAAAAATCCCGTGGTGGCCGGCGTCGCCATCGGCACCAGCAGCCACGTGATCGGCACCTCAAAAGCCGTGGAGCTTGGGGAGATAGAAGGAGCCATGAGCAGTATCAGCCTGGTGATGTCCGGTATCATTACAGTTATCTACTCTTTGTTTCTATAGCCCAGCTTTCTCTATGGTCCGGCTGTTCTTACAGCCCAGCAGTTTCTACAGAATCTTTGTCCCTGCAGCCCCTTTGTTCCAGAATAAAATTAGCCAGGAAACCGGCGCCAGCCATCAAAAGCGAGGCTCCCAGCCCGGTATAAAAAGTCCGGATACAATGGGCCGGCCAAAGCTGCGACCTCCGCAGCAAAATGCCAAACGTCATCATACCCGCCATGATGCAATAACTTTTCACATCAAAGAAACGTAAAATGTGAATTCTGTTCTGATCGTAACCGGTAATCCGTACCGTATGCTTGCGGATCAGCCGGTGAAAAATCAGTCCATAAAACAATCCGAATACCGCCAATGCGGCAGCCACGGCCAGCGGACTCCACTTCCGGTCCGAAGCGGTAATTCCGATCCGAATAATATTCACCCCCGCTGCGAACCAGACCAGACCTGCCACCAGAAGCAGGTAGTTTTTGGGTATTTGATAAAACTTTCTTACTGTCATTCTCGTGACCAGCTCCTCAAATTTAAAAATAATAAGATAATCCCGATCCCGGTCAATATGTGTCCAATTCCAGCGACACCGGAGACCGCTGCGTCCATTCCTGTGGAAATCTCCAGCCCCGTCACCTGCACCACTCCCCTGATCAGCAGCAATAGGGATGTCAGAATCACTCCCACATTGTATATTACGTAAAAAACCCGAAATTGTTTACGGCTGTTCAGATCAAACCGGGCTGCAAAAAGTCCGATCACCAGGAACATAACCATCCCCAGCAAAAACAGGTGGGTATGTACAAAAGCAAGGCTGGTTCTGCCCTCAAAACCCTGGAACTTCGTGAATTCACGGTAAAATACCCCGCCGGCCATAGCGGCTATCGCATAGGCAAATGCCGTATTAATCATTTTTCTCATAAGCTTAACCTCCTTATGATATTGATATGCCTCAACTTGAACATTGTTCATTATAGTACATAGACCCACCCTTGTCAAGTAAACTCCAAATCCTTAAGTAGCTTATGAAGAAAGGTGCCAGTCCCTCCCAATCGGGGGGCTGGCACCGAATCATACTTTTTTCATTTATTCCACATACTCATCCACGCCGGAAAGCATGGTCTGAAACGGAAATCTTCCGCAGTCATCATGATAGATCTGATAGCCGTTCTTCCCCAATCTCTTGGACAGATACAGCGCCTGATCCGCTTTATGCAAAAGCATACCGTAATTATCACCATCCTGAGGATATCGGGATACCCCCAGGCTGCCGGATAACTGGCAGCCGTCGCAATCTCTGCTCAGATTATCACAGATGCTCT
The DNA here is from genome assembly GCF_032380655.1 of Diplocloster hominis. Classification (NCBI taxonomy): domain Bacteria; kingdom Bacillati; phylum Bacillota; class Clostridia; order Lachnospirales; family Lachnospiraceae; genus Diplocloster; species Diplocloster hominis. The sequence continues at coordinate 44,831 of NZ_JAWDIY010000022.1, forward strand.
GCAGCTTCTTTTCCAGCGCTTCATCGGAGGATATATCCCTTAAGAAGATAACAAACTCATCCCCTCCGATTCTGCCCACCAGATCCGTGTTCCTGCTGTTGGACAGCAGAACCGATACCACATGCTTCAGCACATTATCCCCGAACAGATGGCCGAAATCGTCATTCACAGATTTGAAGTTATCGATATCAATAAAACAAAGAGCCGCATGTTCGGTTTTCCCATCGCTCAGGATCTGGCTGATCTGCTCCTGGATGGCCTTTCGGTTCAGCACCCCGGTTAACGGATCACTGTCCGCCTCCTTTTGGAGTTTCAGGTTCATACGTTTTTGCTCTTCGATATTAATCAACTTGCCGATATATCCCACACATTCCGCATCGTATCCGGCATCCCAGATCGGATAGAGGTATACCTCATACCATTCGAATCCATTCCCGTCCAGGTTGATCTCCATCTCCAGCTTACAGTCCGGTGATGAGTAGGTAATACCGGATATTTTATCCCTCAGCCTCTCTAAATCATTCGGCTTCATTTTTTCAGGGTCCGCTAAAGCCTGACGCAGATTTTTAATAATCAGATCATTCCCGGTCAGTGTCTGATATTTTTCCGAAAATACCAGCTTGTCCGTCTTGATTTCATATTCAAACAGAATCTCTCCTGAGAGCTCGGACATCACGCGGTATTTCTGACGTTCCAGCTCCAGAAGCCGCAGGGTACGATAGGACAGGTCCCCTTCCTGTATCTTCAGTTCCGACGCTTCCTGTATGTTTTCCTCAGCAGCCTCCGCCGGACGGTTTTTCTGCTGCTCCCGCTCTATCTGTGCCTGATCGATCCCGTCTTTGAAGGTGGATACGATCTCCAAAAAGCATTCCAGCAGTACTGGATTGAAAACCCCGCACTCACCGTTTAAGATCATCTGTACGGCCACATCGCTGGAATAGGCCTCCTTATATACACGCTTACTGCTTAACGCATCATACACATCCGCCAGTGACACCGCCTGGGCCCATATGGGCGTTTCATCTCCCACCAGTCCGTCCGGGTATCCCCTGCCATCCCACCGTTCGTGATGGTGACGGCAAATCTCATAACAATAATCGTAATAGGTCAGGCTCTGCACACTGGCCAGCTTCTCCAGGATCTCACATCCTCTGACCGTATGCGTTTTCATAACCTCAAACTCCTCCGGAGTAAGCCGCCCGGGTTTATTCAGGATCTGATCCGGTATGGCGATCTTCCCAATATCATGCATAGCAGCAGCTTCAGAAATATTTTCAACCATCTCATCGGTTAAACCGTATTCCTCATGACGTTTTTTCAGCTGGTTCAACAGCATTCTGGTAATCGTACGGATATTGGCAATATGCTGGACTGATTCCGTATTTTTAAATTCGATAATAGCACTCAGCGTATCAATCATCTGCGCGCTGTTTTCCCTCAATTTCTGAGACTGACGCCGCAGGGTCTCCGTCTGCTCCGCCACCAGTTTTTCCAGATGCAGCTTATAGGTATACTGTTCTATAATATTGCTGATACGCTGACGGATTATGTTTGGGTTAAAGGGTTTACTGATTATATCGGCGGCGCCCATCTCGTAACCTTTTTGCATGACTGAGTCGGAAGTCTCCGCGGTAATCATGACAACCGGTATCCGGCCGCTCCAATGCCGCCTTACCATTTCCCGCAATACACCGAAGCCATCCATAACGGGCATTACAATATCCAGTAGGATCACTGCCAGAGAGTCCGCATAAACCTCCAGAATTTCAATCGCTTTTTTTCCGTTTTCCGCTTCGAGAACATCATACTCACCGCAAAAAAGCTCACTTAATATTGCTCTGTTTAATTCAACGTCGTCAACGATCAGGAGTTTGGGTTTTATCGGTCTCCTCGGATATACCCCAGTCATTACTCCACCTCCTGTTAATCGATCTGCTTCAGACACTGCAGGACAGCGTCATATTCCTCCTGCGCAATACGAAACAGCGGAGTAATCTTTTCATTTTCCCCTTCTCTGACCGCCATAACCATCTGTGCACATATTTCGCTCAACTTTTCAAATCCCAGATTCGCACTGACCCCTTTCAGGGTATGCGCACTGGTTTCTACTTTTCCATAATCATTCATTTCCACATTATTCTTTAATTCCTGAAAGGTCGGATCCTGAGGAAACTTTAACAAATATTTTTTTAACAGTCCTTCATTCCCTGAAAAACGATACAATATCTCATCATAAGGGAATCCTGCATCTAACAAAATCTCTTTTAATGCCATATTTTCCTGCTCCTTTCCCTGGATAGTCTGTTTTTATTTTACCTCACTTTTATATAAAAGTAAAACATATTCCTCACATTTCGTGAATTCCCATTCAGCCCCCATTCACCGTTCTAAAATGATTGTGTTTTACAGCGAATCATATTATAATAATTACATTATGTATAGCACTGTCCGTTGGGGTGCGGGGGGAATCGTTTTTGACCTGGAATATAGCAGCAGAAAGTATATCGATCGTTTTTTTGAGTATTATTTGGGGGTATTCCAGAAAAGGAAGCTTAATCCCCAGTTTGAAAAACAGATTTTTTCAGGCATGTTTTTTGACCACATTTTGTGCCATGATCACTAATATCATATCTACCCTTATGCTCCAGAACTACCAGGCCGTTCCTCTGTGGATGATTTGGCTGGTAACCACCGTATATTTTATTTTTACGCCTTTGATGGGGCTTATATATTTCTTCTATACGGCTGCTGTTATTTACGAGAACCGAAAAGGTCTGCCCAGGGTGATGGCGCTGACCAGCATCCCGAGTGTTGTTTATCTGTTTATGGTATTTTTGAATCCCGTTACGAAAAACCTGTTTGACATCAACAGAACCCATGGCTATATACAGGGTCCTTTGATTTCTAGTACTTATATTCTGTTTTATATGTACTGTATATTCTGTGTCGTTCTGGTACTTGCCAGAGGAAAGTGGCTGAATCTGTCCACTTACCGGATTCTCGCGGTATTTCCGCTGATCGCTGTCCTTGTTATTATCTTTCAGCAGTTCTTCCCCTCCATCATCCTGACGGGCTCTGCGGCCACCTGCGCGCTTTTGATCATTTACCTGTATCTGCAGAACAAGCAGATTTCCATCGACTATCTGACCAATATACCCAACCGTCAGGAACTCCTGCATATGATCGAACTGCTGCTGCACCGCCCGATTCGCCCGTCTTTTTCGATCATTGTGATTTCTCTGCGTGACTTTAAACACATTAATGATACGTACGGGCAGCAAAACGGAGATCAGTTTCTGCGTGCCATCTGCCTGTATCTGTCCTCCATATCAGATCCCAGGACACTCTATCGGTTCAACGGGGATGAGTTTGCTATTTTATCTAAAGATTCTTCCCGTGAAAAGCTTGTCCAGCTTACCTCGGCTATCCAGGAGCGGATGAAACTGCCGTGGGAAATTCCCGGGTGCCGATGCACCATCCCTGTGGCCATCGGAATCGCCCGCTATCCGGACAGTTCGAAGAACCTGGAGGGGCTGATCCATGGTATTGAATATGCTGTGTCCAGCGCGAAGTCTTCGAATAATGCCGGTATCTGTTATTGCGATCAGAAGATGCTGAATATAATTCAAAGGAAACATCAGGTAGTGGAAATTCTGAAAGAGGTCTGCGCCAACAACAGTTTTGAACTGTACTATCAGCCGATCCTGGATGTGAATACCGGACGCTATCTGTTTGCCGAGTCACTGATGCGGATCAACAATACACCGTTGGGGCCGATCTATCCGTCGGAATTCATTCCTTTGGCGGAAGAAACCGGCCTGATCGTGGAGCTCACCTATCAGATTCTGGACAAAGTATGCAAATTTATCAACCGTCTGGCCCAACAGCATATCGATATAGAACGGATTCATGTTAATTTTTCAGCCATACAGTTCTCACAGCCGGACCTGATCGAACGGGTCTGCGAGACGATTCTAAAAAATGGGACTCCCTACTCTAAAATTAAAATTGAGTTTACGGAGAGCGCCATTGCGGACAACCCTCAGGTGGTTTCCCATTTTGTGGACGAGATGCATCAACTGGGAATCCGGCTGGGACTGGATGATTTCGGTGTGGGATATTCCAATCTGGATACCGTCGTACATATTCCCTTTGACACCATTAAGCTGGATAAAAGTCTGGTCTGGTCGGCCACCGAGCAGGAGAAATCCGCGATCATGGTAAGAAATATTACCAAAACCTTCCTGGAATTAGGTATGAAGGTTCTGGCTGAGGGCGTGGAAACCCCGGAACAGGACGCTTTCGTCCGGGAGTGCGGAATTCATATGATCCAGGGATATCTCTATGCCCGCCCGATCACCGCCGGAGAGACCGAAGAATTCTTACGTTCTTCGTCCTGCCGGACCCCATAATACTGTGGTATATTCTGTACTGTCACAGTCTGTCCGATAAGCGCGCAGCACTGATATCCAACAAATACAGTAAGGGAGTCCGAAAATCGGACTCCCTTAACATCGTATACGTATGTCGTTTCGCTCACACTACTGCGGGCAACAGGACTTGAACCTGCACGGTCTCCCACTAGAACCTAAATCTAGCGCGTCTGCCAATTCCGCCATGCCCGCACAAAGCGCTATCCCGATAACGAACAGCGCCGCTTTGATATTATACCATCCTGTAACTGTAAATTTCAAGAGCTATTTTATATGTTTTTTACAATCACAGTGAAAACTTAAACCATGCTGCTGATCCCTTAACCTGATCAGATCCGTTCTTTTCATGCAATGGCTTTCGTTACCATTCCTTACTGGTTAAGTACATCATTCATGACTTCTTCCATCTTCTTGAATTCCTTCACCCGTTTGGATACACAATAAACGCTCCAAAAGCTGGCCGCGCCATCCGCGATCAGACAGATTCCTATCACGATCACGAAGGTTTTCATCGCACGGAACGGATTGATCAGGAGCAAAATCCCCAGTACGGCTACCAGTACGGACACCACCAGTGCGGTCCACCATTGGTCGTAACCGCCTTTTTTCAGCCCCAGCGCATTCTGGATCTTAATCACAGCTTCCATCAGGAAAAAGATGCCTACGATAACCGGAAGTATCGAAGCCACGATCGATGGCTTCGCCAGCGCGAAAATACCGAATACCAGACAGATGATCCCTACGAACAGGTCCAGCTGGAAGGTACGGAATTCTTTATTTATACTGAAATATCGAAACAGCTGTACCACTCCATAAAGAACGGTCATAATTCCAAAGAAATAGCAAACCAGCTTCAGAGACAGGGATGGCCAGATGATCAGCACCATTCCCAATACGATATATAAAATCGAAACCAGAACAAAATGCTTCTTAAAATCTTTTAAAATCTCCATTACACTTCCTCCTTCATGATCTCCCTCAGCTTCACGCATCCAGCGTTCTTTCGTTGGCTTCATCATACACTTTTTTGTGTCAAACATCAACTATTTGTCCAACACTGCGGACATTTTCCCCGGATTTTTTTCGCTGTCCCAGGAACCAAATATCTTTTTTTTCATATGATAATAGGAATACTATTATAAGGAGTCTATTTTTATGGAAGAGAATATGAATTACGAAGAAGAGATGCAAAACGAAGAAGAACGCAGAGTCGACCGACCAGTCCCACCGATCGCACCTGAGGGCGGCGCTCCCGTCTTTCCCGGCCCTGATGCAAATATCCCTGTCCCCCCCATTGCACCGGAAGGAGGGCAGCCTGTTGATCCGGGTTTCACGTTCCCGAATAACCCGTGGGAGAATATACCGGAGACTCCGATCGCGCCGGAAGGCGGCAGACCAGTAGCTCCCGGACCATTCCCCAGTTTCCCCGGGCCCATTCGTCCTAACCGTCCGGGCACCTGCCAGGTTCGTTTCCTGAATGCCGCAACCAATAACCTGCCCCTGAACATATCCATTGGCAACCGTATGGCCGCCAGTAACCTGCGCTTCGGAAATATCTCTTCTTATGAAACCATTTCCGACGGCTTCCGCCCCGTCACCATCGTCAGTGCGGTAGGCCCCCGCATGGTCTTCTATAATCAGACGCTGCCTTTTGTCGCAGGGGAAAAGATTACTATGGTAGTGATCGACTCTTCCAACGGCCTGGATCTCGTGCGCGTATCGGATCTGGGCTGCCAGAATATGCCGCGCAACACCGGCTGCTTCCGCATGGCCAATATGTCCTACAATAATTCGGCCTATGATCTGATGCTGTACGGCGGGGATGTGGTGTTTACCGACGTGCGCTTCAAAGAAGTTACTCCTTTCAAGCAGGCAAGGCCGGGGGAATATGAATTCTATATGACGAACACCGCCCGCTATGGAAATGTGCTGCGTGAGATCCCGGTCATCATCATCACCAATGCCCGGCCGCCTTATAATTCCGGCGAACCTCTGTTGTCCTTTGTGACTACCATCAACGCCGGCGAAATGTATACCGCTTATGTGATCGGAAATACCTGGTCTGCGTTCAATCTCAGGGTTGTGATGGTGCAGAATTAGGGAGAACGGATAGCTGTATATGCTAAATAAAATGCACCCCGGCTGTTATGGGTATATGGCTTTACCCAAAACAACCGGGGTGCATTTTATGATATGCGTTTATTTCTTTCTCTTCATGACGATCACGGCAGCGATTGCAGCCAGCGCCAGAACTCCGATCACGAGGTAAATGGCTATCGGATTATAGTCTCCTGTTGTGGCCGCGCTTACTGTGTGTGTCTGATCCGAAGAATTTTTGCCGGATGTGGTGGAGTTGTGCTTCGGATTTTCCGTTACAGACGGTGTTGTCTGGGGTGTTACGGTCGGAACCGGTGTATCCGTCGGCACCGGCGTGAGCGTGGGGGATGGGCTTGCCGTCGCCTGAGGCTCTTCGGTCGGGGCGGGACTTACCGTAGGAACCGGGCTTTCACTGGGCTTCGGATCAGCCGCCGCAGGTATGACTACGGTCGATGCCTCAGGCATCTGGTCAGCAGCCAGATCCTGAACAGCACGGGTATTTCCTGCGGTATTTAGTTTTTCCGGAGTAATCTTTAGATTTACACCGGCCTGATTTTCATCCGCCACTGTGATAACCCCCACCTCCAGCTCTGTCTGGCCTTCCTCCAACAGATACTCTCTTCCGGATACGATCAGATGGAGCAGACCGGTCTGGGCATCATAAGATGCATCATACACAAGGGCGCGGCTGCTGATCTGGTTGGAATAGACGAATGTTATGTCCTTCGCACTCCCTGCCGCTGCTTCCAGTTTCCATTCCATATCCAGGGACCGCATAGTTTCGTCCGTGAGATTCAGCAGGTTGATATGGATTTCATTTCGGTTGGTTACCTCGTATTGTACCGGACCTGTCCCGACGGTATCCGCATAAGCGGTCACCGGCACTGTGAATGTCAGTACGAGAAGAAGCACCAACATCATGATTACTCTGTTTTTCATTGATATTCTCCTTCCCTTCATTTCACTTGATTCTGCATCTGATACCGGGAGCCGGAACCCTGCAGTTCGATCTCCGGCAGGACCTCGGGCAGCTGGGTCCACAGTGTGTCGCTTACCAGTCTCTCACCCAGATTCGTGTTGGCATCATCCACCCGGTAAAGTTCAGCCCGTACTTTGAGGAGGCCTTCCTCCAGGACGGAATCCAGCTGACCGGGCTCAATATAATAAACCCAGTATCCGTTTTCTGTCTCTCCCAGCTCGCCGTGGGCCGGAACATCAGCAAATATCACCTGTACTCCCCCGATCAGTTCATCTTTTTGATTATATAGCTTCAGGGCATTGTAGGCCGGATTCCCTTTATAGCCGCCGGTAAAGATCAGGGAGCCTTTCGGGATCTTATCCCCTGTACTCTGATCCAGCACGTAATCGGCTTTTAATATGCCGATTCCTTCGCCGGTCAACTCCACATTATCGCCGGAAGGCCCTAATACGTCTACTTCTGAGACGGATACCTGCTTCTGGTTTTTGGCGGTCAGACGCAGATAGGAGGCATCATAGGTATAGAGCCAGCCGTCATTTTCCTTGTTAAAATAAACCACTGCCGTCCTGTTTTCATCCAGATCGAAGGTTCCGGTCTTCACCGTTTCCCAGTTCTGATTGTCTGCGCTTACCTGAATCTCGTAATTCCTGATTGGTGTTCCGTCCGTTCCTGCTGTGTACTTGAATCCGGCAACCGTAAACAGTTCCTGGAAATCAAGCGTTATCACAGCGTTTCCGCTTTTTACTGATCCGGTATACGTATTGCCATAGTCAAGATCGATCACTTTATGAACCGCCGAGATCACTCCGGGTTCCGGATTCTCATCGCTTCCTGCTTCTGCCGTATCTTCCTCAGAGGACATATTCGTCGCTGCGATCCAGTTCGTCTTGTCCAGGCTTCCGTCGTGGGAGATCTTAACCGGCTCAAGCGTTACCGGCTTCGTGGCATTCAGCCGCTTGTCGTAAGCTGTCACTTGATAGGTAAACACCCGGTTGTTCACTGTGGCGATGGTATCTGTATACTGATGCTGATCAGCTGTGACGAAGCCGATCACTTTACCGTTACGGCTGATTTCATAACCCAGCATGGACGACGTGTCCACGCCCTGCAGGCTGAGATTCAGCTTCACCTGGGCAGAGTTCCCCTCATGTTCCAGGGACGCCTGCACTGCCGCCTGACCGGCTGTTGAGGCATTCCCTTCGATGGTGTAGATTCTGGCCTCATCATTGATATACCAGATCGGCCGGGTCTCCTTCTCAAACTGTGCAGCGTAAGCCCTGGTCGCCTCATTGGGCACCATACCCCAGTGTTCAAAGAAGGAAAGCAGATTCTTCTGGGCGGCCGCGCAGGACAGGCGCATCAGATTGTTGTCCACGTCTTTTCCTTCCAGGGTCAGCATCACGCCTCCGGGCGCCGGAGCTATGGCTGTGTTACGGGCGTACGCGTCAACTCTGGCGAAGAACAGGTTTTTGAACTGCTCCGCATAATCCGTATAGGTCTTATAGTTATAATCCTTATCGTAGGCCAGATGCAGCTGCCAGTACATGCCCAATGCCGTAAACACATTGGAAGCTCTTCCTGTTGTGCCGGAAGTCACTTTCTCATATACATCCTCGTACCGGAAGCGGACGCTGTCATTGGTATCATGGGCCTGGGACAGCACGGAGAAATAGTTGTTGGTGATCTCCGCTATCGCATATTGTCCCTGATTGATTTCATGTCCGATCTCATGAGCGATACCCCAGCCGAAGAATCTTCCGCCGGACCACTTCCCGTTCTCCTCACTGACCAGGGAGGGGGAAGCAGACAGGCCGCTGACAGAGCCGAACTCTATCCCGATATGTTTCCCTCCGGCGTACATAAACGCGCCGCTGAACATTCTCATGTAACGGATATTCAGTCTGGTCACCGGAAGGTTGTTTTTATTGCCGTAGGCAGCCAGGAAGTCAGGATTGTTCTTCTGCTCCTGTGTATAGGTGCCCAGCCCTTTGTGCTGATAGAAGAGGTCTACCATACGCTCCATGGCGTCCATAGAGCGGTTCAGCTGCTGTGCCTGCTCCGCTGCCGTGCCTTTTCCAAGCCCTGCCAGAACCTGCGTGGCCGGTACGGACAGAAGCACCCGGTCCAGAACGATTTCCGTTGCGTTATTGATGCAATCCTGAGGCCGGTACGCAAAGTTACAGTTCGTACCTTCTTTTTCATGCTCCTGCAAATGTGTCTGTTCTAATCCGGCCGTGTAGGTATTCAGCTTCTCCACATATGCCGTAATCTTCGCCAGCCTGTCGGACTCTGATGTTTTCGACAGATCCAGCACCGGTATGGCCGTTCCTCCGCTCACCCGGACACTGTACTTCTCGTTTGCGTTGTTCCCCTTATATTCGATGTATAAGGAACCGCCCAATTCCATATTCAGGCTGGAGATCTGGGGAATGGTCACTTCATTCATTCCCACCTTCAGGGTTTCCACCACTGTTTTTGACCAGGCACTGGCTTCCGCGTGGTACTGGGTGGCCACCAGGCGAAGATTCGTGTTATTTCCGGCTTTCTTGCCGGCGCTTCCCACATAGACATTCAGCGTTTCACCGCTTCTGGCCACGACCCCAAGCGGCTGCCCGGAATTCAATCCGCCGGCAAATCCCGTATGGCTGTCATAGGCGGAGGATACCGCCGTATCGATGGACAGCGGCACATCCAAACCGGTATCGTTCAGAACCGCCTCCGCATTATCCAGTTCCCGCAGCAGCAGGTCTTTTTTCGGGTGCGGATCGCCGCTCACCGCGTCGGGCGCATTGACCCGGTCCCTCAGATCGTCCAGACTCTCAAGCGTAACCGAATCTTTCAGTATCATATGTAAATCATCCTGCCACAGAGCGTTGATCTCATCTTCTAACGGGCTGTATTCATAGAAATTCAGTTCCGATATCGTAACAGGATCCGCGTAATACCTGGTATAACGAACCCGGATCTTCTTCACGTCTGATTTGGGGAAGTTTACCTGAATGGTATTCGACGCCCCGGACACACCGGCAGTCGTTACCCCTTTACCGATATCGCCGCTTCCGTACACGGTCTGGTCCCCCTGCGCATTCCATACAGTTACCTGCCATTTCGAGAAGGAACCAAATCCTTCCCCCTGATAAGCGGATAGGATCAGATGATTCATCGTATATTCCCGGTCGAAGGTAACCGTCGCTCCCGCCAGCTGGGCATTGGAATTGGAGTAATAATAGGTATCATAATCGCCGTCCACTACCCAGGCCGGATCGAAGCCGTTTGGATACTCTCCCTGCAGATATCCGTCGGTAGTCACACTCTCAATATGACCGGTCAGCGCACTTCCCTCTTTCCGGCGGTTAATGAGCTGGTATCCGGTAACCTTCACCTGGCTATTCTTCGTGGTTCCCGTGTAGATAGCAGAAGCCTTACTGGTACCCACTTCATTGGTTCCGGTCAGATAGATCATATATTTTGTATTATTTTCCAGCTTACTCAGGTTATACGATGCTGTCTTTATTCCAGATACCGACTGATATTGGCTGTCACCGTCTTTCTTATAGTACAGGGTATAGGAGTCCGTATCTTTCATTTTCTTCCAGGAAATCTTTAACCCCCGGTACAGGCTGCCCACCGTTACATTCTCCGGAGGATCAGGCACCTTATTGGCTGTTGGAACCGCTTCTATGGATTCTGAGTAACCGCTGCGCCACTCATCATTGACAGACTGTACACTGATCTGATAAGCCACTTTATTCTCAAGCTTCTCATTATTTAATGCAGTGATCTTCAGACTGTTTTGCGCAGTGGAAAATACCTGGGATTTTTCCCCGCTGACTACTTTTACCTCATAGCCGGTCACATTGGTCTCACGGCTCCACCTGACCGTTATCTCCTGGCTTCCCGGTTCCGCGGTCAGATTCTTCGGAATATTCATCTGAGGCACCGGAATCCGGTCTTCCATCTGATTTAAAAATTCCACCTGGGCGATATCCGCCAGCTTCCTGCTGCTGGTATCCGTCACTTTGATCGTGATCTTTTTCACCGCGACCTGACTTCCCAGATTTACAACAATCGTTCCATCGGCCTCCATAACCGCTTCAGGCCCTAAAGACCGGGACCGGAAATAGGCGGCTTGGGCCCGAACCGGACAGGTAAGCGTACTGTCATCCTCCAGGACGAGCGTAATCTCCGCCTCCTGAATCCTGTTCTCAGAGTTCACCGGAGGATGTATCGCAAATCCTTCCATGACAGCAGAACCGGTCTCGATCTCCAGCTGAACCGGCTGTTCCGGGGTAATCTCTTCCCCGCCGTCACGTCCCATGCTCACAAACGATCCGTTATCGTCCAGAATATCCTTTAATTCGCCGTTTACCTTCACTTCCGGTTCCGTAATCTGCACCTGCATATCCGCAGTCAGAACCGACCGGTACGGCACTGCTTCCAGAGGGTCTGCCTGGTAATTGGCAATAAAATACTGAAGATCCGCCAGATCCACCAACTGATCCCCATTCAGATCACAGGCGCTGTCCGCATCCTGCCCTTTCATCGCAGATAGCAGCTTGTCCTTGTCCGCATCATCGATTTTCCCGTCTCCGTTCACATCCCCGTATCCGATCACTCCGGGATGTGCTTCCATGGTCCGGTAGGTATCGTCCAGTTCATGGCTGTTCATGAATGAAATACGGTATGAAAGCCCCTTCGTATCTAAGGAAAGCTGCTGGGTATAAGTTTCATATCCGGTTCCCCACAGTTTTAAACTGTATTTTCCCGTCGGTAACTGCCCGAATACGGCTGCCTGCTTCAGAACCGTACCGTCAGAAGCGATGGGCCCCAATGTTTCCTCGAGTGCTTCTCCCTGCTCGGGCTGTATGGATACCTTCAGCTCTTTCTTAGCTTCCGGCAACAGGAAACCTATTTCTACTGTTAATTCGCAGGTATTGTTAATCCCCGCGTTCATTGACGCGTCAGGAGCTGTCCCTTTCGGCGTACCGGCCGGCTGGCCGGTTTCGGTTTGGCCGGTTTCGGTCTGGCCGCCTTCGGTTAGGTTCCCTTCGGTCTGGCCGGTTTCGGTCTGGCCGGCTTCGGTTTGGCCGCCTTCCGGAGTAGCTGCAGGTAATCCGGCATCCGGCGTGGCAGCCGGTGTACTCTCCGGTGTCTTAATCGGCTGCGCTCCTGCTGGAGTTTCACTGGGCTGCGCTCCTGCTGGAGTTTCACTGGGCTGCCCATCCATCGGGCCACCCTGCACCGCTTCTGTCTGCTTCCCCAGTGCCTCCGGCGCTGCAGACGCATAAGCCGGCGCGCCGGCGAACAGCTGCAGTGAACATTGCAGCACCAGCATCCAGGCTATAATCTTCCTCAAATCCCTCATTCCTTTCCCTCATTTACTGATAATTCGAAAAAACAGTGTTCTAATGAACACCGTTCATACGTTCTATACTACCATTTTTTGACAATACCTGTCAATCAGCAATCACACTGGAGTCACACTTTTTTAGACTGTCATAAATCCCCTTCTTTTCCGCCGCAATGCGGTTCCGCCGGGCGCACTAAAAAGTACCGGAAACCAAAAGGTTACCGGTACTTCTCTCCGCAACTGAGGCATCGGGGATTCGAACCCCGGACAACTTGATTAAAAGTCAAGTGCTCTACCAACTGAGCTAATACCCCATACATGATTCATCAAATTCAGGCAGGCTTACCACGGAAGGCACAGATCACACATTCCCAACTTACATTCTGTAAGCGGCAACCCTGCAAACTGGGCTAGCTGGATTCGAACCAGCGAATGCAGGAGTCAAAGTCCTGTGCCTTACCGCTTGGCGATAGCCCATTAAGGTGGATACAGGGATTCGAACCCTGGGCCTCCAGAGCCACAATCTGGCGCGCTAACCAACTGCGCTATACCCACCACATAGTATATACCATTTGCCAAGTTTGATACTTAACAAAAACGTGCCTGAAGGGATTCGAACCCCCGACCCACGGCTTAGAAGGCCGTTGCTCTATCCAACTGAGCTACAGACACTTATGCAATTATGGGAAATCTCTTTCCCCGCTGAAGGATCAGCGAAGCAGGTGATGGGAATCGAACCCACGTATCTAGCTTGGAAGGCTAGTGTTCTACCATTGAACTACACCTGCATGTCCTGTTTATCGGGGTGACAGGATTCGAACCTGCGACCTCCTGGTCCCAAACCAGGCGCTCTAGCCAAGCTGAGCCACACCCCGCAATGATCATACCCGCGCCCGACCGTGACGCAAGATATATTATATTATAAGGATTTTTATCTGTCAACCATATTTTACAAATTTTTTATTTTAAATAATTAATGGTAAAATGCGCATCCCCATGCGTGTCCAGATCCATGATGACGTAGCTGGGACGCCTCCCTTCCTGCCTGGGATAGGACAGACTTCCCGGGTTAACCGCTATGACATCTTTGTCAATATCCACCAGCGGCCGGTGGGTATGTCCGAACATCACGATATCCATCCCACGCCCCCTGGCTTCCTTCTTTATCCCTTCCGCATCCACCGACACATAGTAATAGTGCCCGTGAGTCAACAGAACCTTATACCTGCCGATCTCGATCTCTTTTTCTTTCTCCAGATCCGAGAAGAAGTCATTGTTCCCGGCAATAATCTCCACCGGGCATCCGGCGTGTTCCGCGATATACTCCTCGCTTCCTTCCGCATCCCCCAGATGGATCAGCAGGTCGATGGGACTCACCTTCTTAATTACCTCCAGCAAATTTCCATTCTGTCTGTGCGTATCGCTTACGATCAGGATCTTTTTCACGCACGATTCCTCCTTATTTTAACAGATCTTTTAATTTTTCTTTCATTTGGCGCAATGCTTTTCCCCGGTGACTGCACTCATTCTTCTGTTCCATCGTAAGCTCACTGCTGGTACAGCCATATTCCGGCAGATAGAAGATAGGGTCGTAGCCAAATCCGTTGGCCCCTTTTTCCTCATAACCGATTCTTCCCTCCATCGCCGCCCGGGTGGTGAGGATTGTCCCATCCGGGAACGCCGCCGCTATGACACAGACAAAACGCGCGGTGCGCTCTTCGTCCCGGACACCCTTTAACCGGTCCACGATCATCCTGTTCTTAATATGGTAGGAAGTGTGCTCCCCTGCATATCTGGCTGAGTAGACACCGGGCTCCTTGTTCAGGTAATCCACCTCCAGGCCGGAATCATCCGCCAGAACCAGCTGACCGGTCAGCTGCATAATCGTCCTGGCTTTGATGACCGCATTCTCTTCGAAAGTATCACCGTCCTCCACAATATCCACATGAATTCCCGCGTCCTTCATGGAAAGAATCGGAATGTCCAGATCTTTGAGTATCTCCCGTATTTCTCTCATTTTTCCTTCATTGCCGGTAGCAAAAATAATTTTCTCCATCTCGTAGTCCTCTTACTTTCTTATTCCATGTTGTCCGTATATGCTTTTAAGCAAAAATTACATTGATAGTTTTCTTCCAGTGAATCCCAGGTACTTCCATATAAACTAATATATCCTTCTCCGTCCGACAAGTCAACGTCCATTGTGACATCATCCGCCGGATATTCGATGGCAATGGGGTGAATGGAGTTGGGCGTCTTTATCTTGACCACAACGGCAAACGGCTGGCCGGGCGTCAGATCCGCAGGGGTATCCAGCGGAATCGTATAAAAGCCCGCGTTACAGATATACCCGGACTGGATGTACTCCCTCTGGTTCAGGGAATCCGGACCCTGAAAATCACGCACTACGGAAATCTCATATTCCGTGTCCTTCCCGGTCGCGTAAAATCCCACTGCCTTCAGCCGCTGTGCTCCCTTAGCCTGATAGACATTGGCAAAATAGGCAGTATCGGAACCGTAACCAACCTGACCGACCCAGCCGCACAGATCGGACTGGTACAGATGATCATAATTGTCGGGCTCCTCCACAGACGTGTAGACTACATTGTGCATCCCGATATTGGTATCATAATAGGAGACATAGAACACACCATCGTCCCCAAATTCCTCTCCCCAGCTGTTCTGGCAGATAAACGCGCCGTTTCCTTCCAGCTCAGTATTGAAATTCTCCTTTGGATAGTTATCATCCCACCCGATAATCACGATATCGTGGTTCGGTTTCTCGGTCCCTATATAGCAGTAAGCGTAATTCTTCTGATTATAATACATGGAACGGCTGGCGGAACCGGTAAGCGACGTGTAGAGGGAGGACTGAACCCCTCCGTATTTATAGACCGCTTCCTTAATCCGCTGGAAATCCTTTCCCTCTATAATCTGGATCTCCTGTACATGCTTCACCGCATCCAGGCCTTCCGGCGAGTACCCATCCCCATAGGGATCATCCTGTTCCAATACCGGCCCCTGCCACGCGCTCAGGTAAGCCATGGCCATGGTGTATTCCCCGCCGGAATTCTGGTCTCCGCAGAAGCTGTTCTTCAGGCTCATATGATCCGGTGAAAACTGCAGATTCTCTTCCGGTAAAATCGAGGAGGACAGTGCTGTCAGGGATGCAAACGCCCAGCAGGTCCCGTATTTCCCCTGATCGATCACAGCCGGCTTACGCCCCTTCTCCCGATAGTCATAGGCATATGGAATCGTGGGCTCATCCGGCTTCTGATTCACCAGCAGAGCCTGATTATCCTGTACATTCCACTGATAGGAATAGTTCAGTCCTTCCGCCACCTGTTCCAGGGAGACATAATAATTCCCGTCCTGCTGCACCATCGAAGTGGTAACCGGCACTTCGTTCTGATTCCGGTACATAACATCAGAATTCAGTAGAAACTCCAGTTCCACCGCATTCTTCTCCACCACCAGCTTATTCCGGTCATAGAGATTCACAGCACAATGAAAGCTGTTGGTAATGGCAGTAACCGGCAGCATCAGATTCTTATCCTGATCCATATACAGTTGTTCATCATCCCGCAATTTCATTTCCTTGCTGTCCACGATTAACGCGACCGGCTTGCTGTTGACACTTCCGGCGATCAGCGGATTCCAGGTTGCCTCATCCAGATCCGCCTGCTGATTCGGTTCCACCGCTTCCACGCCGGTAAAAGGTACAGCCTGCACATACAGCAGCAGCGCGATGATGATCATGAAAAACAGATACGCTTTTTTATGTCTCAATTGATCCCCGCTTCTCTCCTTGGAGGCTTCGGCCCCAGAAACTGGTAATAATATGTTTTCAGCATTCCGTTATAGATCTTCCGGTTCTTGTCTGCCTTTCTGCCCATATATTTCTCGATGTCCTCATAACTGGTAATAATGTAGGCAGACCAGGAATCCAGCCTTTTATACGCCTCGCCAATCTGGGAATACAGAGCCGGAAGATTTGCTCTCTCCTCAATTCTTTCCCCATAAGGCGGATTGGTAATCAGAAATCCGTATTTTTTCGGATGATTCAATGCGCTGACAGGCCGTTCCTGAAAATGGATCAGATGATCCACGCCGGCTTCCCGGGCATTCTCCCTGGCGGATTTTACAATCGCCCCGTCGATATCATAACCCTGGATATCCACATCGATATCGTCCCTGATCAGGTCGTTGGCCTCATTCACCGCCTCATACCAGGCCTTCTTCGGAATCAGATTCATCCAGGCCTCCGCCGTAAAGGACCGGTTCATACCGGGAGCGATATTCGCGGCCATCAGTGCCGCCTCAATGGGAAATGTCCCGCTCCCGCAGAATGGGTCCACCAGTATCCTGCTCTTATTCCACGGTGTGAGCATAATCAGCGCTGCGGCCAGCGTCTCCGTCAGAGGTGCCTTACTGGTCAGCTGCCGGTATCCCCGCTTGTGCAGGGAGGTTCCCGAGGTGTCGATTCCCACGCAGACCTCGTCCTTGTATAAAAATACCCGAACCGGATATTCCGCCTGATCTTCCGGGAACCATTCCACATGATAGGACTGCTTCATCCGCTCTACCATCGCTTTTTTCATAATGGACTGGATATCAGAAGGGCTGAACAGTTTACTTTTGATCGATGATGCCTTCGTAACCCAGAACTTTCCATCCTGGGGGATATAGTTTTCCCATGGAATGCTTTTGGTGCCCTGAAACAGCTCCTCAAATGTCCCAGCCCGAAAGCTGCCGACCTTCAACAGGACACGCTCCGCCGTTCTGAGGAAAATATTCGCCCTGGGTATCGCGGCGATATCCCCGTAAAATGTGATCCGTCCGTCTTCCACACAGCTGATGTCATAACCCAGATCCTGCAGTTCCCGTTTTAAAACTGCCTCCAGGCCAAAATGGCAGGGGGCAACCAGTTCTATTTTTTCCATTTATTCCTCCAGAGGTACTTAATGATTCTTCCTTTATCGCTTTCCTTTTTATTTCATATGATTCCTGCTCAGGCCCTCTTCATACTTCCAGGCTCATTATTCTCTCTTCCCCAAAGCCTTTGATCGTAAATAAGCCATTTTCTAAAATGCCATAGGTTTGGATGTTGTCCTCTTTCGGCAAAGATACAGAGCCTGGATTCAGCAGAACATAGTGTTCTCTTTTCTTCGCCTTTAAAACATGGGTATGGCCTTGTATAAAGATATCGCCTTCCTTAAGCGGAGGAAGATTGTCTTTATTATAGACATGCCCATGGCTTGCGTAGATCGTGCGGTTTCCCTCCAGTATAATGCCGTAATCAGCCATAATCGGGAATTCTAACACCATCTGATCCACTTCCGCGTCACAGTTGCCTCTGACCGCGCATATCTCATTTTTAAATCCATTCAGCAGAGATATAACCTGCTTCGGCGCATAATCTCTCGGCAAATCATTCCTCGGCCCATGATAAAGCAGGTCGCCCAACAGGATCAGGCGATCTGCCTTTTCTTTTTGATAGGCTTCCAGCATCTTTTTACAAAAATATGCAGAGCCGTGAATATCAGATGCGAACATCAATTTCATTTGTATTTTCCTCCAAACTGCTTATCTCTATATTATAGGTACTTCAAAAACATGTCAATCTTTTCATTCAGTTTCCAGATACCTGCCCCGGTAGGCCAGAATGCCTCCAACCACCGTTTTCACATGATATCCTTCATCCCCCAGATGTTTGGCAGCCATCAGGCTGATTCCGCCTCTCTCACAGTACAGAATCAGCGTATGGCTGCCGAAGGACCCTTTATAACGATCCAGTTCCTCATATGGTATGTTATAGGCGCCCCGAATATGCTCATTCCGGAACTCTTCCCTCTCGCGCAAATCTATGATGAAAACTCCGGGTTGGCCGACATAACTGTCGATGGCCTTAGCCGGAATTGTTTCAAAGCCCATATAATCACCTTTCTTCCTTATTATAACATATCATATTCATGGGGACGAACAGCAGTGAATGTTAGCAGCTGATTGATACAGAAAAAGATCTGCCGCGGTACGCTGGTCCCTGCGGCAGATCTTTTTCTTTACCTTCAGTCTTACAGAAAGCTGCTAACAGATATTAGCAGTTGCTGGACTTATCCTGATAGTTGTTTTTGTTCTGGTTCTTGTTCTGGTTTTTGTTTTTCTGATTGTTCTTGTTGGCATTGGAGCTGCTGTTGTTGTAATCATCAGAAATGTTGCTGTAGCTGTTAGAGCTGCTGTTGTTGTAGTTGTTGTTGTTGGAATTGCTGTTGTTGGAATTGCTGTTGTTGTAGCTGTTGTTGGAGTTGCTGTTGTTGGAGTTATTGCTGTTGTTATTGGTGCTGTTAGAATAGTTAGAATAGTTTTGTGTGCTGTTCTTGGAATTGTTCTGGTTGTTATTTCTTTCCATGATATCTGCCTCCTAAGGGATTAATATATTTACAAACACTATTATCCCACAGAAGAACAGATTTATACGATCTCAAAACAGATTCCAGAATACGGTAGATTCGGATAATTTCGGGAATTTTCGATTTTTTATTGCAAATTGAAAAAGAATATATTATAATCGAATAGTAAAAAAATTTACCCTTCAAAGATTTTTTTACATTTATAACCCCTTATTTAATTATTTATACTCCCCTCATCGAACGACCTGGTGGCTCCCCCACCAGGTCGTTCACTTGTTTTGTATTTCTGCCGTTTTCCTTTGATTTATTCCACTTTTCAAAGCTTCAGCAGCCGTTGTGCCACGTTAAAATAGATCACCAGCGAGCAGGCATCCACGATCGTCGTAATCAGCGGAGCAGCCATAATCGCAGGATCTGCTTTGACCGATTTCGCCACAATCGGGAGAATGCCGCCGATCGTCTTAGCTACGACAACCGTAGCTAACAGCGCAAACGCGACGGTTAAAGCGATCAGTTCATTTCCCGGATACATGATCACCAGCCTTACAAAGTTGACCGCGCTGAGCACCACCCCCACGATGAAACTCACCCGCAGTTCTTTCCAGAGCACCTTCAGGAAATCCCCCGGACGGATCTCACCGACCGCCATACCACGGATCACCAGCGTACTGCTCTGACTGCCCGCATTACCGCCGGTGTCCGTCAGCATCGGAATGAACGTCACCAGCAGAGGCAGCGCCGCGAAAGACGCCTCATATTTACCGAGAATCCCGCCTGTGATCATTCCGGAGACCATCAGCACCAAAAGCCAGACGATCCGGTTCTTCGCCAGCTCAAACACATTGGTTTTCAGGTAGGGCCGCTCCGACGGAGCCATGGCGGCCATTTTTTCAAAATCCTCCGTGGCTTCCTCTTCCATAACATCCATGACATCATCAACGGTGACAATGCCTACCAGACGATTTTCGTGATCAACCACCGGCATGGATATAAAATCGTAGCGCATCATGCGCTGCACAGCCTCTTCCTGATCCTCTGTCGTCCGGGCCGTGATCACATCCCTTTCCATCAGATCACCGATCACCGTATCATCCGGGGACAGCAGTAGTTCCTTGACCGTCACCACCCCTTCCAGGCAGCGTCTGCCGTCGGTGACGTAGCAGGTGTAGATCGATTCCCGATCCTCTCCGATTCTGCGTATGCGGTTGATGGCATCACTGACCGTCATATTTTTCTTCAGATCGATAAATTCGGCGGTCATAATACTGCCGACGGAATTTTCCGGATAATTCAAAAACTGATTAATCAGATTCCTGGTCTCTGGCTGGGCGTTTTTCAGCACCCGCTTGACTACGTTGGCCGGAAGCTCTTCCAGCATGTCCACAGCGTCATCCACAAACAAATCTTCCACGATGGCCCCGAGCTCCTCATCCGTGATCGATCGGATGATGATCTGCTGTGTTTCCGGCGGAAGATTGGAGAACACCTCCGCCGCCAGTTCCTTGGGCAGCGTCCGAAAGACGACCGCCGCCTTATCCTGGGGCAGGTTCTCGATAAAGTCAGCGGTGTCCACCTCGTTCTCTTCAGCCAGCGCCTCTCTCAAGCTCCGGTAATCCCTCTTTTCCAGATACCGGTTCAGCATTTCAAAATCATATTCTTTTTCCATTGGTCCATCCTCCTGTCTTAAGTTTACAGCGAGGAAGCATCCAAACAGACAAAAACCGTATGAAAATACTGCCGCAAAGCAACACTTTCATACGGTGACATTCAGGACAGGGCATACTTACCGCCCGGTTCAGGGGAATTCTCTATGCACGCAGAAAAATAAGCGGCATAACGGTATTTCTCTTATCCCACAAGTGAATGTCACTGTCCATTTCGCAACTTCGTCCGCATATGTCCACTTATTTTTCCTCCCTTTTTTCTTTTATCAGACTTCCATAGTATGCCAGAAATCCGGAGTTGTCAACTCCATTTTGTTCCCTTTTCCCCCGTCCCAGATTCCAACCGGGCGCTCCTGCCTTAGCACCTGCCTGGTTATTATGTACAGATGAGGTTTTATTTTAACAGATCTGGTGTGATTTCCAGTATGTCTGTTATGATTTTATCGGCCGCTGTGACATCCTGGTTGAATCTTGTATCTGCTTTTCCTATTACGTACATGCCTGCACTTTTGGCCGCTGTAATACCGTTGTGGGAATCTTCGATTACGATGCATTCAGAAGGGGATACGTCAAGCGCTGCTGCGGCTTTCAGGAAAATTTCAGGATCGGGCTTTCCATTTACCACCTCATCTCCACAGACCAGCGCGTGAAAATAGGTAAGAAGGCCGCATTCGCTTAGCACCTGCGTGACGGTCTTTCTTATGGTGGATGAGGCCAGGCCGATCTTACAGCCTGATGTTTTCAGGTATTCGAGAAGCTCTGGTATTCCTTTATTCAGGATCTCTTTGTAGTGAAATGGTATTTTATTTTTATAAATTTGGTAGGCAGCTCTTAATTCATCCGGTGAGGTTCCAGGGTTGAGCTCGGCCACTTTAGCCCACATAGTTGTCATCGACCCTCCGACGAAGGTTTTTCGGACCGGTAAAGGTACATACAGCCCCTTCTCGTCAAAAAAACCACCTTCCAGTTTCGCGTAAATCGGTTCGCTGTCTATGATTACTCCATCCATATCAAAAATAACTGCTCTCATAAGTTGCTTCTCCTCCGCCCTTTTCGGAAATATAATAAAAACCGGTATAATAAAAACCAGCTGCTTTTTGTATTGCAGACTGGTCTTTATTATACTATGCTTAGGCTGGCAATAGCCATGTTTTTTCATGTTTTTCTTTTTCTTTTGTTCGTTCCCCTACGGTGCTGACGCACTGCGTTCGGCTGATTCGCTCGTGGAGCAGCAGTCTCGGCTTTTCCCGGTAACCGGTGCATACATCGAAGATATATCCGCAGAGCCAGATCACCGGTAATGGGATGAGGATGAAATAGAGCAGGCCGGAGCGGATCGCATACTGATACAGGGCAGGTTTTCGTCCATTCCTTCCGGTTATCCGGATTCGGCAGACCCACTTGCCGGGAGTATATCCGTCAGTGGCCCACGGGATCAAGATAAAGTAACCGGCGATCACCAGCGCGTAGACAATGCCGGGAACCACAACCAGGATCGGGATCAGAAGCGGAACCGCGGTCATACACAGCATCAGAAGGATGCCGATCAGCAGCCAGTCCAGAAGAAATGCGGCAAATCTCCGGCAGCAGGTTACGATTCTGCCTTTGAGATAAGCCTTCTGATCCAATTGTTCCCTGGACGGAAGTAATCTGATTAACAGAGGCGCCGCTGCGTATCCCAGCATACCTCCCGCCGTGTTCAGCATCAGATCATCCACATCAAAGAGCCTGTAACCCCGGGGATATATTCCATACAGCCCGCTAAGCTGTGTGAATTCAAAAAACAGGCTTACCAGAAAGCTGATCACTACCGTTTTGACTAAGCCGCAGCGGAAATAATACCGAAGATAAATTCCAAACGGCAAGAACATGAATATGTTACAGATTACCTGTAAAAAGCAGTTCTGGGTGAGCGCCGGCAGATACGTAGCCGGATTCGTAATCGTAAGCTTCGTCTCTCTTAAAAAATCTCTGACAAACTGAAACGGCAGCAGCTGAACCGAAGGCCCGGTATGTCTGGCCACCTCATCAACCGGCGGCAGGGGCAGGATCACCAGAAAGTACATGCAGAGCAGATATAACAGGAAGGAATATAAAATGACGGTCCTTAATAAGGGAATCGCGCCATACCTGCGGTATTGAACTATCATATAGGGAAATGTCAGGAAAGCGGCCAGCAGCGGAAACACCGCCAGAGCCGTCCGTATAGGAATCCAATAAGCTTCCATCAATCACACCACCTTTTCTTGATGATAGAATCATACCAAAAAGGAGAAATGAACCGCCATAATTATGGCTTACATTTCTCCTTTTAAGCTTACACTTTTGTAAGCTGATATTTATCTGACCGGTTCCGCCCTGCTAAACCTCTGATCCCGCACCCTACCGGCCGCTGCTGCCCCGTATCACCCGATAAATAATATAGATGATCAGAAGCGGAACAAGGATCGGAAACAGGAAAGAGATCAGGCCTGTAATCATGGAAATCACCAGAAAAACGGCCAGAACGATTACCACTGCGATCAGCGCTTTCTCAAACCACGGGCGCTTCGGCTTATCATACCGCATATTCCAGCCATTCCCGTTAAACTCTGCCCGGAAGCCCCTGTCGGAATTGCCGCTGGCTTCCCCGGATTCCTCCTGGTAATAACCGCTTTGCGGACCGGCCTGCTGGTAAGAACTCTGTCCGCCGCCGGATGTATCAATAATCGTGCGGGCAATTAATCTGGGATCTCCCAGCCCGTCCAACACATCCTCTTCCCTTCTTCCCTTTTTCATTTCATCTGAAATATATCCCTCATAATAACTCAAGTTATCCCGTATCACCGACGGTGCTACTTCACCGTTCAACGCGGTTCGCAATCCATCTAAAAATTCCTGTCTGCTCATGTATTTCCTCCGTGGACTTCCATTCCTCTGTTCCTTCATTGGCATGCACGGTTCTCTTCCGTACCACTTCCAGCATTTCAGGAACATTCTAACATATTATCTGCCACTTCGTAAACAAAAATCCGCCACCCGGCACATTATTCTTCTGAAAAATAAAAATCCATATCCTAACCGCACACACTACTTCGTAGACAAAACCACCCGCGGCCGTTCCGCCTCTTCCTGATCCCAGGGCAGCACGTCACCGTCCTCCCTTAAATACTCCAGGATCTGCCAGATCCCCTCACCAGTATACGCACTGACCCGAAACACCTCTTCGCACCCCGACAGCCTCAGCCAATCCTCTGCCCGGTCCGGATTCGCGTCCGGATGATCGATCTGTGTAACGATACCGATCACCGGCCTGGCAGAAGAAGCCGTCACGCAGGGAGGAAACAAGGAATACGGTTCCTGTGCCCCGATCAGCAGTCCCACCACATCCGCTTCATAAGAATACAGCGCCAGAGCCCTGCCCAGCCGGTTCGTCTCCGCATATTCTCCCGGCGTATCAATCACCACATCATAATGATTGATATACTGTGTTTTATGATAATGAATCTTATCCCCTTTTAAAGCCTGACGCAGCGTTGTCTTTCCACACTCGCTGCGCCCCATAAGAATTATTTTTTTCATAACCGCTCATCAATCCTCATAATCTAAGACCTCATACACAGATCCAACCACCCGTACATCAAGTACGTGTAACTTCACAAATAGTAAATCCCAAAGTTTCTTTCAGATAATCCGTAATCGCATGAATCGCCGTCTCCACCTCAGCCACCCTGCCGGTAAAAATAAGCGTCCCGCTGAACCGGTCAATAAACCCCAAATCGATATTCGCCTTTTTCACAGCCAGATCCCCAGCGATCACCGAAATCTCCGCCGGGCTCATACTCAAGATACCGATCGCAGCTTTCCCATAGTCTATACTGGGATCCAGCCCCAGCTTTTTATAAACGATCGGGTCCGGACTAGCGATCACATGAGCCAGCGTAACCTGTTTCCCCGGCACCAGTTCCTGGACAATCCTCAACTTTTCTTCCCCTGACATCCGATTCACAAAATCCATACGATCACCTCAAAATTACCTCAAAATAAATTATCTCTTAAATCTATAGTTCTATATTATTTGCCTGCGCTATACTAATCAGTTGTTTTTAGCCAGATCTATAATATTTTGTTCTACTAATTAGTTAGCTCTATACTAATCATCTGTATTTGTATAAATCTGTACTAATCCTCTCTATAATACAACATAACCCAACAAAATACAATAAGAATCCAATATTTCAGCAATCATTTAAATGATTATTTTTAGTAGCTTCTAAATTTATCCCCCCACCAAAGCCCTCACCAAAGCAGGGAAGCGTCCGGGCGGCCTTTTCCTCCCGGCGGGGCTGTCCAAAAGTCTGGGCGCAGCCTTGCCGGAGGGCCGCTTTGTACGGTCGTGCCCTATGGGGGGCCCGGCAGGGCGGGAGGTGTCTATTGCCCGCTTCCTCACATAAGGCGCCCGTGTGAAATCTTAATGAAATCGGGCCGGCAGGTTTGTGGCGAAAGACTGCGTTCCGTGCAGTCTTTCGGTGGCTGCTGAGCCGCGAATGCATCCGGCATTCGGGGCGAATCAGCCACGGACCGCAAACCTGCCGGCCCGATTTCATTTAGATTTCACCGGGTAACAGCCTTAAGTGAGGAAGCGGGCAATAGACACCTCCCGCCCTGCCGGGCCCCCCATAGGGCACGACCGTACAAAGCGGCCCTCTGGCAAGGCTGCGCCCTGACTTTTGGACAGCCCCGCCGGGAGGAAAAGGCCACCCGGACGCTTCCCGGGGGGGGGCCCCACGCTCCCCGTCCCCCTCAATTCGCGAACTGGCTCTCATAAAGCTTAGCATAAAACCCTTGCTGAGCGATAAGCTCTTCATGTGTACCGGTCTCCATGATACGGCCGTCTTTCATGACCAGAATCACATCGGCCTCCCTGATCGTGGACAGCCGGTGGGCCACGATAAAGCTGGTGCGCCCCTCCATCATTTGGGCAAAAGCCTGCTGGATCTTAATTTCAGTCCTGGTGTCTATGGAAGAGGTAGCTTCGTCCAGGATCAGCATCGGCGGCAGGCACAGCATCACTCTGGCGATGCAGAGGAGCTGTTTCTGGCCCTGGGACAGATTGCCGCCGTCCTCTGTGATGACCGTGTCATAACCTTTCGGCATACGCTTAATAAAACTGTCCGCATGGGCGGATCTGGCAGCCTGGATGACCTCTTCCCGGGACGCCTGGGGACGCCCGTAGGCGATATTCTCGTGTACGGTGCCGGATTTCAGCCAGGTCTCCTGCAGGACCATTCCGAAACTCCTTCTCAGGCTGTCACGGGTAATTTGACGGGCCGGATGTCCGCTGATACGGATTTCCCCCTGGTCCACATCATAAAAGCGCATGAGAAGATTGATCATAGTAGTTTTGCCGCAGCCGGTGGGACCAACGATGGCGATCCGTTGCCCGGGTTTTACGGACAGATTCAGGTTCTCTATGAGTTTCACTTCAGGATTGTAGGAAAAGGATACCTGTCTAAGATCCACGCTGCCGTCCACCTGCTGCAGTGTCAGCGCATCGGGCGCATCCGGCACCTGGGGTGTCTCGTCAATCAGATCGAAAACCCTCCGGGCGGAGGCGAAGGCATTCTGCAGTTCCGTTACCACTGATGAGATCTCGTTAAAGGGTTTCGTATATTGGTTCGCGTAGCTTAAGAAGCAGGACAACTGTCCGACGGAGATAAGGCCCCGCATGGCGGACAGAGCTCCTATGATTCCCACTCCCGCATAGACCAGGCCGTTTACAAACCGGGTAGCCGGATTGGTAATGGATGAGAAAAAGGTAGCCTTTGTGCTGCATTCCCGCAGTCTTTCATTGATTCCGGCGAATTTTTCCCTGGCCCGGTTTTCATATCCGAAGGCCTGAACCACCTTCTGATTGCCTACCAGCTCTTCTACCAGAGAGGTGATTTCCCCTCTGGTTTCAGACTGGGCTTTGAACATGCGGTAGGTTCGTTTGGCGATAAAGCTGGCCACGAACAGGGATACCGGGGTGATCAGGACGACTGCCAGGGTGATGGTGATGCTTATGGACAGCATGAATCCCAGCGTTCCCAGTATCGTTATCACGCCGGTGAACAGCTGGTTAAATCCCATGAGAAGGCCATCGGACAGCTGGTCCACATCGGTAATGACACGGCTGATGGTATCGCCGTATGGGTGGGAATCCAGATATTTTAACGGCAGGATCTCCAGTTGGTGGAAGGCCCTGGTCCTGATATCCTTCGCCACATAGTAGGTCAGTTTATTGTTGCACAGATTCATCAGCCACTGGGCGGCGGATGTCAGCAGAACCACTGCCAGTATCTGAATGAGAATCGGCAGGATTTGTGTAAACCGCACCTGCCCTGGGCCTGTGATCAGGTCCACCACATTTCCGATCAGGATCGGGGCGAATAGTGTTAGGGCTACGCTGATTACGGCAAATACTAGGGAGAGGATCAGCTGCAGCCGGTAAGGCCTGATGTGCAGCAGGATTCTTCGGATCGTGTCTTTACTGTTTGTCATACTGCTGTTTGTCATGCCCCTGCCACCTCCTCTTTGGATAGCTGTGACAGGCAGATTTCTCTGTAAACCGGGCAGGTATCCAGCAGTTCTGAGTGCGTTCCCACACCAACCAGCCTGCCGTCATCCAGAACCAGGATTTTATCCGCCTGGCGCACGGTTGCCACCCGCTGAGATACCAGGAATACGGTGATCCCCCTTGTCTTTGTGCAAATAGCCCGGCGCAGCCTGGCATCCGTCGCATAGTCCAGCGCAGACGCGCTGTCATCCAGTATTAATATTTCCGGCTTCTTAGCCAGGGCGCGGGCGATCGTCAGGCGCTGCCGCTGGCCGCCGGAGAGGTTCTTTCCTCCCTGGGCAATCCTGGTGTCAAGACCTTCCGGTTTTGCATCCACGAATTCTCTGGCCTGGGCGATTTCCAGTGCCTCCCAGATCTCTTCATCAGAGGCATCCTCCCTGCCCCAGCGTATATTTTCCCGGATCGTCCCTTTAAAGAGAACCGCCTGCTGGGGTACGATTCCGATCTTGCCGCGCAGCCCGGCAAAAGAATATTCCCTGACATCGGTACCGTCTACCAGAACCGTTCCGGCAGACGCGTCATAGAACCTCGGGATCAGATTCACCAGCGTGCTCTTACCGGAACCTGTACCCCCGATAATGCCGATGGTTTCCCCGGCTTGTACGGAAAAGCTGATGCCGGTCAGAGCCTCTGCCTTTGCCCCCTGATAGACTGCCGATACGTTTTGGAACGCTACCTTTGTATCCTTTCCTGTATGTTCACCAAAATCCGTAGATTCAGGCCTTTCCTTGCCGCCTTCCTGCATGGTGGAGGTTACTGCGAACACTTCGTTAATCCGGATCGCGGAGGCACTTGCCTTGGTGGCAGAGAGGATCAGATTCGCCAGGGCCACCAGGGCCAGCAGAATCTGTGTCATATAATTCACGAGAGCGATCACTTCTCCCTGCGTGATACTCCCCTCATCCACCTGTTTCCCTCCGAACCAAAGAACCGCGATAATGGCTAAATTTACGATCGTATAGGTTATGGGATTTTCAAATGCGGAGATCTTTCCGGCCAGCAGCTGTATTTTCTGCAGCTGCCGGGTGGTCTCATCAAATTCTTCTATCTCATCTTCCTGCCTGGCAAACGCACGTACTACTCTGGCTCCTGTCAGATTCTCCCTGGTCATGCGCAGTACCCGGTCTAATTTGTTCTGAACCCGCCGGTATACCGGAATCCCCGCCGCCATCACCGCATAAATCACCAGTGCCAGCAGCGGTACGGCGATGAGGAAAATAACGCTTAAACGCACACTGATCGTAAACGCCATGATCACTGCTCCCACCACGATAAAGGGAGAGCGCAGGAACAGCCGAAGCAAAAGATTTACCCCGGCCTGGGCCTGATTGATATCACTGGTTATTCTGGTCACCAGTGTGGAAGTTCCGATCTGATCCAGTTCCGTATAGGAGAGACCGTTAATATGGTCGAACATATCCCGGCGCAGCTCGGTGCCAAACCCCATAGCCGCTTTCGCCGCAAAATACTGGGCTGTCAGGGAACAGGTGAGCCCCAGTACGCCGAAAAACACAAGCAGACCTCCCATTTTCCAGATATATGGGACGTCTGCGTTCTTAATTCCGATATCGATCATATTGGCCATAACTAATGGCACGATCAGTTCAAAACATGCCTCCAGCAGTTTGAACAGGGGTCCTATGATACTCTCCTTTTTATAATGTCTTAAATAACCTGCCAGTTTAAACATATCTGCCCATTCCGTTTCTCTTTCATTCTTACAGCGGGTCCGTATTACAATCCCACGATCTCGTAACCGTCCCTGCCCCTCTCTTTCACTACATATAATGCGTTATCCGCAGCTTTGTATACTTTGTCATAATGCATACCTGAGGATACACACGCTGCCCCGACGCTTACGCTGATCTTCTCTTTGTGTTCCCGTTCCGTGTATTCCTTAACCCTTTTGCACAGGACACGGCATTTTTTCTCCACGATTTTCCGGTCCCGCACCCCGGCCATGAATACCAGGAATTCATCTCCTCCCAGCCTGCCTATGATATCGTCCTTTCGGAAAGTCTGCTGAAGAACCCGGGTGATTCCGATGAGGACCTGGTCACCTGCAAGGTGGCCGAGCCGGTCATTTACTCCCTTAAAATGGTCAATGTCTATAATCAAAAATGCCCCTTTATTCCCTCTGCCATCCAGATAATTCTGAATAAAGTCACGGCTGGCATTTGGGTGATACAGCCCGGTCAGGCCGTCTTTTCTGGCTTTGTCCGCCCAAAGTTCCTTCTCCTCCATCAGCTGCTGGATATCTGTAATTTTCCCAACTACAAAGACCGGACGGTTTCGTCCGTCAACCACCAGTTTCTTCGTGATCTGGAACCAGCGGGTGCCACCCTTTAACAGTCTGGCCCGGAGTTCCTGGCTGTCCGCTTTTACCTCTGTCAGATACCGGATCAGCCCTGCCTCCGGCGCTTTGTCCCATTCTGCCTGTTCGGACAAGGCCGACGCGCGGTCGATCCTGCGTTCGTATCCCAGGTTTAAGGCGCCATGCCCTGAAAAACAGATCCGGTCCTTTTTCACGTCATATTGAAAAAAACATTCATTGCTCAGTTCACAAAGCCGGATACAGCGCTCATGCTCCAGCGCGGTCATTCTCTTCTGCCGTTTTCCCAGACAGGCGTACCAGGCCAGGAAAGCTACCAGAAAAACAAGCACCATCAGAATCCCCAGCAGGATACCCTGATCCGGGTTTTCTCTCAGGTATTCTGTTAAAATAACCTCCTGCATCGCCGCCACTGCTTTTGTAACTCTCATATACTCACCTGTCTCTTCATTGTCATCGTATTGTGTCGTTTGTTATTTTTTTCACTATAATATCAATATTCTACCATATTTTACTACAGAAATACACTCGTTTTTCTTCGGTCTATACCGCCTGGCCCCGGCCTATGGTAATGGCCTATGCGGTTCCCTCCTGCGCCTCCACCTGTGCGTTTAGTTCCCGGAAAAAGGGAACCAGGAAGAAGAAGCAGGCGGCAAACGTAAACAGGTCCGCCAATGGCTGTGTCAGCTGGACTCCGTATAGCCCGATCACCGGAGGCAGCAGCAGAATCAGCGGCAGGAAGAAGATTCCCTGCCGGGCGGCGGAAAGCAGTGTGGCCCATAGGGATTTACCGATCACCTGGAACGTCATATTGCTGATAACCCCCAGCGGAAACAGCGGCAGTACCAGGCACTGCGCCCGGACCGCATATGCGCCGATCGCGATTACCTGCGCGTCTTCCTTCCGAAAAAGCGCCATCAGAGACGGAGCGATTATCCATCCCGCCACCGCCAGAATACTCATCAGCACAATCCCTGTTTTCAGGGAAAAGAAAAACGCTTCCTTCACTCTCCGGTAATTCTTAGCCCCATAATTGAAACCGGCCACCGGCTGGAAGCCCTGGCCAAATCCGATCATAGCGGCCAGAACCAGCATGAAGATCCTTCCCACTATAGACATCGCCGCTACCGCCGGATCTCCATAGGCAGCCGCCTGAATATTCAGAACCGCGGTGGCGATACTGGCCAGTCCCTGGCGGCAGAAAGAAGCAAACCCGGTAGTCACGATATCCACGTAGGTCGACCCTTTGCGGGATATATTCCGGATGTGCAGACGCACGGTGCTCTTTTTGGTAAGAAAACAGCCCAGCAGAATGAAAAAGCTCACACACTGGCTTAAAACCGTGGCAATGGCTGCTCCTGATATCCCAAGCCCCATTCCAAATATAAAAATAGGATCCAGTATGATATTCAGGATTCCGCCCAAAGAGATTCCCACCATGGACAGCGTGGCTTTTCCCTCGGATCGCAGAACGTTATTTAATACGAAGGAACCACCCATCACAGGCGCTCCCAGCAAAATATATTTTGCATAATCACTGGCATAAGGCAGGATCGTCGGCGTCGAACCCAGCAGCCTCATGAGCGGCTTTAGAAAGACCAGTCCAAGCACCGTAACCACCAGGCCGAACACCAGCGCCATAAAGAAGCCGGTGGAACCCACCTGATCCGCCTCTTCTTTTTTCTTCTGTCCCAGCAGTCTGGATATCAGGCTTCCCGAACCGATCCCGAGCATAAAACCCACTGCCTGAATCAAAGCCATAAGTGAAAACACGATGCCTACTGCTCCCGCCGCACTGGTACCTAACTGCGAGACAAAAAACGTATCCGCCATATTATAAACGGCAGTTACCATCATACTGATAATAGTCGGAACCGCCAACGTAGTGATCAGCTTGTGAATAGGCGTCTGAGTCATTCTCCTATACTGCTTTTGTTCCTCCGTCTCCTCCTCATAATCTATTGATTCGTCTCTCATTTCCCCTCACCCTTTCCATACTTGCTTTTTGCATGATGTTATTTTCAGGACCCGCAAAAAGGACAACTTATATTTATCATAACCGATTCGGCGGCTACTTACAATCTGTCCGGTTGCAGTTCTTTTGAAAATGTGTATAATAAAAACAGAGGGAACAGATATGTCATCCGAACTGACCAAACGTATTTATCAAATTGTACAGGACATCCCTTACGGCAAAGTGGCCACGTATGGGCAGATCGCCCGTCTGGCCGGGAATCCCCGTGCCGCCCGGGCGGTCGGTTTTGCTATGCGCAACGTTCCCGACGGTCTGTGTCTTCCCTGCCACCGGGTAATCTTTCAGGACGGTTCCCTATGTACCGGCTTTTCCTTTGGTGATCCCCAGATTCAATATCAGATGTTAAAAAAGGAGGGCATCACCTTCGATGCCCAGGGCCGTGTGAGGCTCGACCGCCACCGTTATATCCCGAAACAATAAAAACTACGCCTTTTACAGCGCAGTCATTACGTACGATGCATGAAAACAGTCAGCGGGAATTTTCAGTACGCTTACTATAATTTATCCTTCAAAAAATCAATCGTTTCACATATTATTTTCTTTTGCGCCATGTTAAAATATTTCAGCATTCTCAATAACTGTCTGTCATAAAAATCCAGATCATTCAGCTCTTCCATTCCAAAGTCTGATTCTTCATGTCCGTCTCCCATGATCTGACTCATTGGAACGCCAAAATAACTCCTGATCGCATACAGTAAATTAGAACTTGGATATCTTCTTCCGGTTTCTATTGTACTCATATAACTGGTGCTAATCCCAATCGCTTCAGCCAGTTGTTCCTGGGTCAAACCATGTTCCAAACGTAATCTTTGAATATTTGCACCAACATTTTTCCTGTCTGCCGGATCAACTTTGGCACTCATAGAATCAGCTCCTTTCTTTTCCATATTGTATATTCAATTTTTATACTTTATAATTAAAAATAGGTGTACTTTATACTATGTCAATTTTTAAAGTTCATGTACTTTCGTCATAGTTTTTATTTATCTGTTCATTGTAGTTACTTTATATGATTGGAACGATATGGGGGTGAGAAATTGGATAATGGCCACAACTTGAATCTATTTATGTCCAAAATATCAGAAGATTATATCAATTTTTTGATACAGCGCGAAAATAAAATCCAGCAGGTAATGGGTACTTATTGGATGCTGGATTATGAAATGCTGACCTATTATTATGGGGAACACAGGGGAGATCCCTGGCGGCAGGCCGATATTCTGGGTCTGATCTATGACAAGATAGATAAAGCGCTGTCAGAATGCGCATCCGATGAGGAACAGAATTTTTTAAAGACACTGTATTGCTTTGATTTTTAACTCGAAGATTGCTTTTAATAGGAAAATAAAATGGAATCCAGAATTCAATGCAGCCAGATCATGAAAAAGGGGCTGTATAGCACTTGGATTTTATGCCGCCAACTCTTCGCTCTGCTTCTTATTGTGATATTTAGGTCGGTTTACAAGGATGTCTATGAAACATTTTGCTTTTAAGGATTTAGTGTCCTTTGGAATGTTTATCTTAGCGTTGCTGACATTCATTTATTTGATTTGTCACTAACCTAGCATAGAAAAACCACCCCAAAACTTGACCGGTTGGAGGGTGGATTTTCTAAACTCATAATCAGGTCAACCCACCTTGTGGGCGGTTGCTCTTCTTTGTACTTACACTATAGCATTATTCCTCTTTAAATTCAAGGAGTATATTGATATGCTTAATTTTATTCATTCTGCTGTAGTTTATACTTTTTCTGCTTGTTTTTAAAGCGGAATGTCTTTCCGTTTGGGCATATCAGGCTTCGGGATTCAGCTGTCGTACTGTATAATTGTCATTGGTGTTATTTGTTAGTCGCATAACTAATTATACCAAAAAATCGCTGAAGTCTCACGACCTCAGCGATTTTTCTTTTAAGGGAGTTTTTTTACAGCCCCTCCGCCTGCGGCGGGCCGAGTAAGCGGCATCTTCCTTTCCGCTGTAGTGCGATCCCCGCGGAGCGTTTTATTTCATGGAGCACCTTCCTATGAAATTAGAAAACGGAGATTTTGATTTACGAATCAAAATCTCCGTTTGTATGATTCTTCACGAGCAGATACTGCTGCGCCTCCTGTACATCGGTAAATGACAAGGAGCGTCTGGTTATATAACTTACCGCTTCATTCCACTGCTGTACACCGAACTTATCCTTCGTGATCCGGCTGATCTCTTCTGGCAGCTGTCCCTTCAGATATAAGGAATGCAGATCTGACAGATAATCACAGTGCGCCTCCCTGGCTATAAGATCCAACAGACTCTCGCTGCGCTCAGAAGCTACACCCGGAGCGGGTTGCACATCCTTGGTCTTTTTCATTTGTATCCTCCTGCTTTCTATATAGACTGCTAAGCAGCACACTGACATAAAGTACACTTTATGTCAGTGCATATTTTACGGAATCAAAGACTGTTAGTCTGGACAATTCCACTGCAAAATGCTAAAATATATGTAAATTTTTATTTATTTTCGAAACCTCTGATTCAGAATCATAGCAATCGTGTTACTGACAAATGGTGTACTTTATGTCAGGTCGCAAATTCCCCCCGTTTCTGTTATCTTAATTCTTCTGAAAAACGTCCGTTCACAGATCCCCAGAAGATCCGCCGCCTGTTTTGAGGTCAGTTCTTTTTCACGCCACCGGACGGCAATCATTTCAAAATTCATCGGAAGCTCCTTCGGAGGCCTTCCAAACCGTACCCCTCTTTTTCTGGCGACTTCAATCCCCTCCGCCTGACGCTGCTTGATATTTTCCCGTTCGCTCTGCGCCACGAAGGACAGAAGCTGAAGAACAATATCACTGATCAGTGTCCCGATCAGGTCTTTGCCCTGTCTGGTGTCCAGAAGGGGCATATCCATAACCACAATATCTACCTGTTTTTCTCTTGTCAAAAACCTCCACTGCTCGATGATTTCCTGATAGTCCCTTCCCAACCGGTCGATACTTTTCACCACCAGCACATCCTTGGCCTGAAGCTTTTTTAACAGTCTCTGGTACTCGGGCCTGTTAAAATCTTTTCCGCTCTGTTTATCCACCAGAATTGCTGGTCTGGGAATCCCGTAGTGAATCAAAGCCTCCAGCTGCCGATCCGCATGCTGATCCTTTGCGGAAACCCGTGCATAACCATAAGTTTTTTCTGTCATAAATACCTCCTTGTGTGTCAATATCCCTTATGCAGTAGTTACCATACCATTATGCACAATTTTCCTGCCTTCTTTCAAAGGTTTCCGGAAAAACATTTGACCTTTTTGATAATTTTTCACTAAATAGTGAAAATGATAGAAATTAAGATGCTTCTTATCATTCCTTTTGTTATAATTAAATCCAGATATCGAAATTCATAAACAAGGAGGAACCTATGAAAAAACCAGGACGGATATCTTTGCATAATGTGATCTTTCCCATATGGATGCTGTGGCTTTACCCATTGACCTGGCTGTATATACTGCCCGCCAATTTTATCATTGATTCCGCGGTATTACTGCTGGCAGTCAAATTTCTGAAGATAGGGGAATGGAAACAGATATATAAAAGAAGTGTTGTGAAAATATGGATCTTTGGATTTCTCGCAGATATAGTCGGTTCGGTTATGATGCTGGCCGTTTTGCTTATGGATTCCCTTCTGGATTCCGAAAGTCCTGTGGGACAATGGTGGTATAAGAATTTGACGAATTCCGTGACTTACGATCCGTTTTCAAATATTTATGCCTTTCTGTGGACAACAATTTGCGTGGCCGCATCGGCATTTTTGATTTATTTATTTCATGTAAAGTTCAGTTTCCGCAAACTGCCAATCGAGCAGGCTTTGAAGCGGAAACTGGCTCTTGCGCTGGCTGTGTTTACCGCTCCTTATCTTTTTTACCTGCCGACCTTTTGGTTTTATTAAGTGGACTGTGAAAGAAGGCTTACTGCAGGCTCTCAAGCTGCTGCTCTGCACCTATAGTAGAAATATCCCTCTGGCTCAGATTTTCATAACCGGAAATAAAATTCCTGTTTCCAGCTCCTTGGGTGTCTGCGTCATCTTTTCATCTTTCAGATACCTCTCGATCGTGGGGCCTGCCATCTGATATTCGGGGTGTTCCTGAAGCCATCGACAGATCGCGCTGTAGGCATCCTGTACTTCCTCCAGCGGTCCGGTGTGGATCGTCGCCGCACAGGTGCAGGCAGGCAGGCTTTTCACGTCCGGATGGTCCGCATTTACCTGCATCTGGATCTCCACCTGCGTATTCTCATGACTGAATTCTTCATCCAGGTAAACCATCTGGAGCGGCCCCGCCTGTTTCAGCCCTCTTTGTTCCGCTTCTTTTTTCATTTCCTGAATAAGCGCATGAATTTCCTGCCCATTCATCGATATATTTCTCCTGAGTCCGAACACTTTCTGTGCCGGATTTTCCAAAATGATGACATGATAGTCTCTTCGCATTTCTGTTCCCTCCATGAACTGTATTTCGCTTTCCATTCGGCGAAGGTTCCGCTGCATATCCCGTATCTGATCATCCAGCCTGTCTCTTTGAACATGAAGCCACTGCAGTTGCTCTTCCGGCAGCAGCCTGCACAGATCACTGATCTGCGCCAAAGTAAAGCCATAGGATTTCCATGTCTCGATCTGTTTCAGCGTATTCATCTGCCAGGCCTCATAATAACGGTATCCGTTCTCTTCGCCCACATTGGCCGGGCTTAGCAGCCCGATACGGTCATAGTGCCGCAGCATTCTGGCGGACACCCGGCTTAACTTAGAAAATTCACCGATGGTAAACATAGTTTTCAGTCTCCTTTGATACTTTATGGAGCGGCGAATGCCGCGCCCCCGCCCGCAGGGCATGCATTGCGGGGTACTGTAAAGTATAATATTCAGAACCGGTTCTGAAATCATCTTACACCTTTGCATTGTGTCAAGGTCAAGGGAATATTTGAAATTGACATCATCCGCAGGACGTATTAAACTAAAAAAAACTTCGATGTATCAATTATATACCGCAGACTGCGGCTGGAGGAGAATTCTATGGATATTCCCATCACAATCAATGGATTTCCGGTAACTGCTACTTTTCCCGACCCGGACATCCGCCATATCTGGCTTCCACTGCTGCAGACGCTAACGCAGCTATATCATAAGAAAAAGAAGCGTATTGTAGTATTTCTGGCAGGTCCTCCCGCAGCCGGCAAGTCTACTGCCGCCAGTTTTCTGGAATATCTGTCCCAGGATACGCCGGGCCTGGAACCTGTCCAGGCACTCTGTATGGATGGTTTTCATTTTTCCCAGAATTATTTATTGTCACATACTCTGCTCCGAAATAACCAGACCGTATCCATGGCAAGTGTAAAAGGCTGCCCCCAGACCTATGACACCGATGGGTTTAAACGGCATCTGCGTATGCTCAAAGAGCCGGAATGCCGCTGGCCGGTGTATGACCGCACGCTTCACGACGTCATCGAGGACCAGCTTGAGGTGGAACAAAATATTGTGCTGATCGATGGGAACTGGCTGCTTCTTCCGTTTGAACCATGGTGTTCCATCGCCGATGAGTTCTGTGATTACTCTATATTTTTTTCTACAGAGGAAGCGCTTTTAAAGGAGCGTCTCATTCAGCGGAAAATTACCGGTGGTCTGACGCCAAAAGCAGCCGCGGATTTTTACCGGGACAGCGACGGTCCGAACGTCAGCCTGGCCCTGGCAGAGCATCAGAAGGCTGATCTGGAAGTGTTATGGGACCCGGATGCGAACAGTGCGAAACTAGTTTGAAAATGGAACGAAAAAAACGCCGCCAAATACCTTTTAAAGGGAATGGCGGCGTTCTGCTTTTCCTTTTCCCACGAAAGTGCGGCCCGTTAACACCCGTCACTTTCGTGGGAACTCTTTTTCAATTCAAGTCTTTTTGCTTCTCTTTCTATATACCAGCAGCCCGGCACAGCCCAGCAGGGCCGCAAACATCAGTGTCAGCCACGGCCAAACCAATGCGCTGTCCCCGGTCGGCGGGCTTCCTATGCTCTCCCCGGCCGGCGGGTCCGCTGTGTCGTCTGTCTGCGGCGGCACATTCCCGTTGATGATGACGTCCACGGTGAACAGCACTTTGTTTACCTCATAAGTAGCCGTGGCGCGCCCCGGTTTCAGGGCCTTCACATGATAATCGTCCCCGTTCCCTGTGATCGAGAGCAGGTTTTCGTCGAAGCTCCACGTGCCGCCGGCTGGCTCGGGTGTCCATACGACGGTTTGGTCTACGTACATGGCGTACTCGCGGGGCAGGCCGGTGATGATCGGCTCGTCCTCGCTCACCTGCACCACGCCAAAGGGCGACAAGCTGTTGAACGTGCCCTTCACTGCTCCGTTTTCCACCGTCAGGGACCGGCTCTCCAGCACCTTATTCCGGCAGTGCAGCACCAGGAGGGTTTTCCCATCGAAGGCCGCGCCCACAGGAATGGCCACCTCCAGGGTGCCTGTATATTTCCCGGCGGACAGCCCGATGTCATACAGCGCCAGCAGTTCGCCCGCGGCCTGCCGGGCACGGATGCCCTCGCACACCCCGCATTCACCAGCCGGGTGCAGGCCGCCGTCCCCCACCAGCAGGGCCGCGTCGGCGCTGAAGTACCCGCTGACGCTCACACCCGTGGCCGGGTCGGTGAGGGTACGGTATGTATAGACCGGTCCCGTGGGGGGCAGCGTTTCGATCTGCGTCACATAACCGCACACCGTGCACTGCTTATGCCGCAGGCCCGCCTGCGTTTCCGTAGCCGCTTGGTCCAGCACCCAATCGCCGGGGGTGTGGGCCGCTTCGTCCGCCCGGGCCCCGTCTCCCGCCTTGCACTCATGCCAGTGCTCTACGGCGTCGAAGCTCCAGTTATCCCTGTAATCATGGACATGGGGAGGCACGGTGGGCGCAAAGCTGGCTTCGATGGTATGGTTTTCCCGTACGTCCCCAAAACTATAGGTATCGCCCGTCAGCGTCACAGGCACACCGTCCGCCAGCACCTCTTTTACCTGATATCCCTTATCCGGCGTGACCGTAAAGCTCTGATCGTCACCCTCCGTCACCGTCACGTCGCCCGCGGGCGTAATACTGCCTCCCAGTCCCGCCGCTGCGGTGATGATATAGGTTGCCGGGGGCACTGGTTCAAAGCCGGCGGTCAGGGCCACGTCACCTGCGGGCATCGTAAAGTCCAGGGTGCGCGCAGCCTTTTCTTCCTCCGTGAGGGTGAGGCCCGCCGCTGTCCAGCCTGTGAACAGGTAGCCTGGTTCGGGATCGGCCGTCACGGTCAGCGTTTCGCCCTGCCCGTACCGGCCCGGGGCCGCGCCGGAGACGCTGCCCCCCGCGCTGCCCTCCACCGTCAGCACATAGAGGGCCCGCACAGCCACAGTGCCTTCCTGGTCGCTGGGCGTGGCCGTGGTTTTCTTGTCGTCCAGCGTCATGCCGCCCGCTGCGTAAAGCTCGTAATCATCCGCCAGGGCGGTGTCCAGCGCCACAGGAATGTCGCGCGTGTTGCCCGTGGCTTCCCGCACCGTCAGCCTGGCCGCCGCGTCCGTGAAAGTAGTGACGCGGCCTCTGATGGCCTCGTACCCTGCCCTGGTGGCGGTAGCTTTCAGGCTGCCGCCCAGAGTGATCTCATCGGCATTGCTGACGCAGATGCTGCCCGAGGTGTCCAGAGATGCCCCCGCCGCCACGTATAAGTTTTTTTCCCCTTGCTTTCCAAGGTTAAAGAACACGCCTACCCCGTCATCCCCGCGGCTTCTGCCGCCGGTAGCGGTCACGTCGCCCTCCAGCACGTTGAGCGGCGAATCGTTAAGCACAATACCACTGTTAAAATCCTTAGACCTCTCACTATCATTACTGCCGCCCTGGGCGGTCAGGCTGCCACGCACCGTCAGCCTGGACACCCAGATGCCATCGCCGCCCATCTTTGCCGAGTCGCCTCCGCGAAGGACGACACTGTTTTTCGCTGTGATCTCCACCGCAGCGTGGGATGCATATATGCCAGCGCCGCCCGCCACGTTATGATCGGAGCCTGTCAGTGCCACGTTGTCCAGCCCCAGCGTCAGGGTATGGCGTTGAAAGTCCGTAATCCAAG
Organism: Diplocloster hominis; assembly: GCF_032380655.1. Lineage (NCBI taxonomy): Bacteria > Bacillati > Bacillota > Clostridia > Lachnospirales > Lachnospiraceae > Diplocloster > Diplocloster hominis. The sequence continues at coordinate 84,816 of NZ_JAWDIY010000022.1, forward strand.
AACTCAGCGAACCGTAGGAGGCCTGCATGGCCAGGCCGGTGATGTTCAGTTCCATATCCCCGGGGTTCTCTACCTTGAGGTTCCCTTTGGTGTTGATCGGGCGGCTGAGCCCCGGGCCTTGCAGGGTGAGGGTGTCCACACCCGCCGGGATGTACAGCATGCCCGCCGCTCCCTCCGCCACGTCCAGGGTCATGCCGCTGTACAGGACGATGGGCACGGTGGTCTCTCCGTTGGAATAAGCGGCTTTCCTACCGGTTTCGGCGTTCCACACCTGCTTCACGGCCACCGTCACGGTGCCCCGGATGTCGCTGGTAGCGGCCTCGGTTTTTGCACCGTTCAGGGCCGCGCCGCCGCTGGCCAGCAGCTCCCAGCTCCCCGGCAGGCCGGCGTCCAGCGCCACGGGGATAGCCCCCGTGCAGTCTTTGAATTCCTGTACGGCCAGGATGGCCGCCTGATGGGTGAATGTGACGGCCCCCTCCACGGCCTGGCCCCCGGCACTGCCCGCCACAGCCGTCAGGCTTCCCCCCAGGGCAATGCCTTCTGCGGCGGCCACGCCGGCGGTCTCCAGGGAGGCCCCCGCCTCCACCGTCAGCTGCCCGCAGCGCACACGCGCGCCCCGGGCCGTCACGCTGCCCGATGCAACGGTGAGCGTTTCCTTCGCCGACATGGCCGCGCCGCTTTGCGCCGCTGCGCCAAAGCTGCCGTGCAACAAAAGGCTGCCCGCCGACACGCCGTCCCCCTGACCGCTCCCCGACAGGGAGACGCTGCCCTGGGCCGTAAGACGCACCTCTGCCTGGGGCGCTGCCACAGCACTTAGGCCCGTAAGGGATACGTCCGTCAGCTCCAGCGTCAGCACATGGCTTTGGCTCCCGGACAGGAAGGCGGCGCCGTCCGGCGCCCGCATGGCAAGGCCCCGGATGGACAGCGCCGTATCGGCCGGGTTTTCCAGACGTATGCTGCCCTTGGTGGTGACAGCGGTATCCAGCCCCAGGCCGGAAAGGGTGAGGCTGCCCACACCCCGGGGAACGGTAAGCGTGCCCGCCGCGCCCTCCAGCACCATCAGCCTCATTCCGTCTGTTACCGTGATGGGCGTGGTGGTCTTGCCGTCGAAGAAGGCCGCCTTACCGCCGGCTCCCGCGTTCCACATCTGCTTGCCGCCCGCCATCACGCTGCCCCGGACACTGCTGGTGAATGCATATCCGTTCTCCAGCTTCATGCCGCCGGAGGCGTACAGCCGGTAATCTTCCTCCATCTCCGGGGCCAATGCCACCGGGAAGCTATGGCTATTGGATTCCTGCGTCGTGAGTGTGGCTCCCTCGCTTACAAAGATAACCTTTGCTCCGTCGGGCAGATAGATAGCTTGGCCGCCGGCATGGGTGGAGACCGCCGTCAGTCTGCCGCCAATGGAAATGTTTTTGAGGTTCCTGCAGTAGAGGCCGATATCCCCCGTAGCAGTGAGGGAGGCATCCTTCTCCATCTTCATGTATGTGCCCGCGTTAACGGCGATCCCAAGGGCGGGGGATGAGCTGTCCTTATGGGACGTGGCCGTCACTTTGCCGGCTTTCACTTGGAGCATGATCGCGTAGATGGCCGAACCGCCCGGGGAGTTGACGGCAAGATCACCGCCATTAAAATCAATCATGCCCGCATGGATGCCGTTGCCGCGGGAACCGCCCCCCGTCAGAGTGACGCTGTTTCTGGCGGTCACCGAGAGAGGGCCGTCCAGAAATTCTGCGCACGCACTGCCTGTCATGCCGTTGACCCCGGCGCCGCCTGTGAGGGAGACGTCGTCCAACACCAGCTCGAAATCTAAGGAGCCGAAGTTGCTGCCCGAGGCGGTAAGAAACGGGGTCCCGTTCGGCGCCTTCATGGAAAGGCCGGTGACAGTGAGGGTGATGCCGCCCTGGCGTTCCACCGCGACGCAGCCCTTGGAGTAGATGGGGGATTGGAGGCCCGGCCCCTGCAGGGTGAAGCTGGTGAAATTATTCGGGATGGTAAGGGTGCCGCCGGCTCCATCTTCCACCTCCAGCGTCATACCGTCGGTGAGGGTCAGAGCGTGGCGCGTGCCCCCTCCGTCGATGTAGGAGGCCTTGCCGCCAAGCTCGCTGTTCCACACCTGGTAGGCCTTGCCCACAAACACCGTGCCTGCGGCTTCGGAAAAGGAGGCCTGGATACGCCTGACATCCAGGGCAGCGCCGCCCCGGGCTTCCAGGCGGTAATCCTTCATCAGGCCAGTGTCCAGCTTCACCCGGACACTTTCATCCGTATACTGGGTGCCCGTCAGCTCGGCCGAAGAGGTGGTGAAGATGACTTGGGCCTCATTCCGGATGGCCGCGCCCTGCTGGTCACTGGTGGCCGTCAGGCTGCCCCCCAGCGTGACCGACCGCCCCCCAAGGGCGAATTCGATGCCGTTGCGGCCTGTGGCCGTCATAGCAGCTCCCTCCTGTACCGTGAGGGTGCTGTAGCCCGCAAAGAATACTCCCTCCCCGTTTTGGACGGCGCCCGCTCCGCCCAGTGCCGTCACGGACCCCGACGCCACGGTAAACATAGCCGTGCGGATGCCGGCGCCGCCATCCCCGCCCGTACTGCCGCCGCCCCAGGCGGCCAATTCGCCGTTGACCGTCAGGTGCAGCACGTCGATGCCCGGGCCGCCCGCATCGTCCGCACCGTGCCCGCCTGCCAGGATGACGCTGCCCGCGGCGTTCACCGTCAGCTCGGTCTCGGCCCTTCCCGTGGCAAGGGCGCTGGCGCCCGCTCCGCCGGTAAAGGTCACGTCCGTCAGGTTCAGCGTAAGCGGGTGATTCTGCGTATCCCACAGGCAGGACTCCCCGTCTTTGGCCTGCATGGCGAGTCCGGTGATGTTCAGCGTGGTATGCATGCGGTTCCCGATCACGATATTGGCGCCTTCCATCGTCACCCCCT